>PWFY01000008.1 GCA_003554235.1 Candidatus Aenigmatarchaeota archaeon | reverse complement strand
GATCTCTTCTGTTCATCCGATACTTCGTAGCTAGAGTTTTCTTCCATCTCCTCGGCGAACCCTTTGACGTCTTCATGGCTGGGCATCATACTTCTATCCATCCTTTCTTGAGAATAGCCTATGTGCATATAGGCCTTCGCTTCAATGTAGTCAAAGTTACCTTTCTCTATCAAGTCGACAAACTCGTCTGCAAGGTGTATATTAACATCCTTCATACAGGTTATTCTGAGAACTGTGGTTGTATCAAGGTCGTCGATCAGATCCAGCGTCTTCTGAAGTTTGTCCCAGACATCTTCCTCAACAGGATTGCAATGTTCTTTGTATAGCTCTTCATTTGGTGCTTCAACAGACACATAGAGGTTCGTAGGAAGCTCCTTTAACTCCTCTATCCTTTTTGGGAAAGTACCGTTGGTGACCAGGAAGGTCGTGAAGTCTCGCCTATGGAACTCCTCCAAGAGCTCCGATATTTCGGGGTAGAACATCGGTTCACCTGTTAGAGATATCGCGGCCTGGTTAGGGTGCTTGGCCTCCTCCAGCTTTTCCTCCGGAACTTCGTCATTGCCTCCGAAGCCAGAGATAAGGTCCCTCTGTGCTTCTATACACCCATCTATAATATCCTCAGGATCGTCGACAGGACCTTCCCACTCCGAAGAGAAGAAGGACGTGTCCCGCCAGCAGTGTTTGCAGCGTTGATTACAAAGTAGAGCCGGTGTCATCTGAACACAACGATGGCTTTGAATCCCGTAGAACTTTTGTTTGTAGCAGACTTCGTCACAGCGAAGCGATTCTTTCAGCCAGTTGCAGGTGCGCACAGCTGAATGGTTTCCTACAAAGCGATACTGCCTTTCTTCAAGTTCCTTTATTTTGTCCTTTGGAAGCATAAACTAGGTTTCAAGACAAGGGTTAAAAACTTTTGATTATAATCTGATTTTTGTATACCATATGTCGAAGTCAATGTTTATAAATTGGTATACATATAGCCTATCTACATGTATTCGGACACCCCCGGAGAGACGTTCGTTGTAAAGTTTGATGTAGACGGAGTACTTACAGACATAGAGGAAACCTTCTTGAACTGTATAGACGGAGATCTTGGGGACTACATGGACATAGAAGGTTATGATCTTGCGAAGGAGGTTTGTAGAATCACAAACCTTGCCTACAAGAACAGGAGGGACCTGTTGGTTCCAAGGGAAGACGGTATCCCTGAAAAGCTGGAAGGCATACGGAGTGCTCTTGTAGATAGGGTGGAGGAGGAAATTGAAATCGTAATCTCTACTTCCAGGGAGGGTATAGATGGGTATGAGTTAGAAGAATCGTTGAAGGCAATGGGTATAGAAAACTATGATGAAGCCAGGATAGAGTATGATAAATGGAAAGACTGTGATATTCTTGTAGAGGACAACCCATATCAGATAAGGGCTTTTCTGGATGAAAATCCTGGTAATGAGGCTTATCATGTAACAAACGAATGTAGTAAAATGGTATACGGAGATCGTGGGGATATATACAAAACCGGGAGGTGTTTTAAAGTAGACAGCTTTTCCGATATAATAGATGGGTTAAAGACAAGCAGTCTTGAAGCCCAGTCCGATAAAGAAATACCTGTAAATGCCTGATCAGGGCTTGTTTAGTGAAGACTGCATATCCCACAATTCCTTGTAAAGCCCACCCTTTTTCAGAAGCTCTTTGTGTGTTCCCTCCTCCACTACTTTGCCATTTTCCAGACAGATTATCCTGTCTGCAAGCCTTGCAGTGCTGAGATCGTGGGCTATCATTATCGTAGTCCTGTCCTTGATCAATTCCTCTATTGCTTTCTGTATCTTCACCTCGGTTATCGTATCCACGTCACTGGTTGCCTCATCCAGTATCAATATCTCCGGGTCATTAAGTATGGTTCTGGCTATCGATATCCTCTGCTTCTGCCCACCGCTTAGTTTTACTCCATCCTCACCCACCTCCGTTTCATACCCGTCTTTTAAGTCTACTATAAAGTCGTGTGCAGCGGCCTTCTTTGCCGCTTCTTTTATTTCTTCTTCTGTGGCTTTTGGATCACCGTAGCAGATATTTGCCTTGACGTCATCATCGAAGAGGAAAGCATCCTGTGAGACTATACCGATTCTGTCCCTCAATTCCTTTACATTCAACTTCCGTATATCCTTACCGTCTATCTTTACCGTGCCGTCGTCCGGGTCGTAGAACCGGAGTATCATGTTTATTGTGGTCGTCTTTCCTGAACCGCTTGGGCCTACAAGGGCTATGGTTTTACCAGGTTCAACCTTGAAAGAAACTTCGTGTAGTGCACTGTCTTCCTCATCCTCCTCATCTGGATCTCCGTAGTGGAAGGTTACTTCATCGAACTCGACCTCTCCTTTGATCTTCCCGACCTCTTCAAAATCTTCGCTGTTCTCTATACCTATTGGTTCCCCAAGTATCCCAAAGACACGGGATGCGGAGGCTGCAGCTCTTTGATGTGAGTTGGTTATCCATCCCAACATTCTCATGGGTTCGTAGAACTGCCAGATATATGCGTTAAATGCTATAAGGGTTCCTATCGTCAGTGCCTCCTGGATAGCAAGGTAACCACCGTAACCTATGACTATTACAGCTCCGATGGAAACGGCGAATCCGACTGCAGGGAAGAACCTGGACCACAACTTTATCGACTCGACGTTCGTCTCCCTATATTCGTCACTGACTTCTCCTACCCTGTCCAGTTCATAGTCCTCTCTCACAAAGCTCTTTATGGTTTCTATACCCGCTATATTGTTATGGAGTCTGCTGTTAACTTCGCCGACGGACCTTCTAACTGCGTCCCACTTTGGTCTTATCCTTCCGGCGAAATGATAGGTCATAAAGCCTATTATCGGTATAGGAAAGAGCGTGAAAAATGCTAGTTTCCAGTTCATCCAGAAAAGCACTATACCTATAATGATCCCTATGGTTATGTTTC
>PWFY01000037.1 GCA_003554235.1 Candidatus Aenigmatarchaeota archaeon | reverse complement strand
GAGGCAGGAGAGATACGTGATATAACCAAGTTCGGTACCACCATATCCACGGATTCGGGTTATTTTATGTTTATACCAAACAATGAAGCCATGGACGGCGAGATCTACTTTAAGAGGACGAAGGCCGACGTGGAGACTTTGGACGATATAACCAACTATTTCCGTGCTCAAAATCCATCGTACTGTGGCCCGGCTTCGGCTGAGATGGCGTTGGCTATATTTGGTTATGAGGTTAGTCAGGAAGAGATAGGAGAAAAAGCAGGAACAAAGATTGGTGTTGGTACAGAAGGAAATGACCTTGTTGAAGCAGTTGAAAACCTCACCAAAAAGGAGGTCAGAGCATGTTACATACCCTACGGTGAGATAAGTAACCTGAAAAGGGAACTAAAAGTATGGCTCAACGGCGGTGCTCTGGTTGTGCTGCATTTCATGAAGCCGGTGATCTTTCCGGATGCTACCACAGGACACTTTGTTCTTTGTTTGGGTGTAGAAGGAGACGAGGTTCTTGTCATGGATCCCAATTCAAAGAGCGGTGGCGTATACTATGTAGACTACGATGATATGCAAAAGGCAATGAGGGAGTACGACAAGCCCAGGGGTTATATGCCAATGGCTCCGAAGGGAACAACGGCGCACTGGCGTCTAAAGGAAGGATTGGTTTACTCAAACCCCAGTCTCTACGAAAAACTTTCAAAGAATATGGAGGTCCAGCTTTCAAAGATAACCAGAAAGGGGAGCATACTCAAAGAAGTAATGCCTGATTCCGTTACAGGATTTGTTGAGGACTGGCGTTCGGACGAGAAGGTAAGAAGATTGTGGGAACCAGATGATGAAGATGGTGAGAAGGGGGGTCTAAATGAATTTGTTGACGATAGCTGAGGACGAATCCTTGAAGGAAAGGTTTGAGCCTCATTTTGAAGAGGTTCATCTGCATTCCATAGAGGACGTAAAGATCGACGTAGACGAGGAAACCTTTGTTTCATACGTAAACGGGGAAAGAGTGGAGGACTATGACGGTCTTTTCATAAGGCCCACCCCTAAGGCAATAAACTTTACAAGAATATTTCTTGAAACCCTTGTGGACAAGGAAATAGAAACCAATATGGACGGTACTTCCTACTATATAATCGCAAAGAAGCCGTATCTGTTCAAGGTCCTCAGTGAGAAGGGTGTGAATATTCCAAAAACGTATGTGGTTTCCACAAGAAAGTCCCTGAAAAACATAAAGAAAGATTTTCAAGGGAGGGTGATATGCAAGCAGTACGAGGGTTTTGTCAGGAAGGATATAATGAAGACCAATGATCTCGATGATATAGAAGCCTTTTCAGAGAGCCTGGAACATGGAAGGAACTATATGATAGTCCAGGATTTTGTGGAGGGAGATGTCTATGATTGTCTTTACATAGATGGGGAAATAATCTCCACGAAGGTGACAGGCGATACCTGGAGGAAGTCACCTCACCGCGAGAACTGCAGTGAAAAGTATCACAAGCTTCCCGGGGAGGTACAGGAACTGGTTTTTGAGACAGCAGATGCCATAGGCTCAAGATTCTGTTCTGTGAGGGTAGTAGGAACCAAGGTCGTGGACATGAAAATGAACCCTGATATAGAGGGGTTTAAGAAGGTCTCGGGCAAGGATACCTTCGGAAAGGTTGTTGAAATGCTTAGGCCCGAAGAAGGTGGTGATGAGGAATGAGATTTGCGATAATATACACACCCTTCCTGGAGCAACATCCCCATATAATAGAAAGGGCCAAGGACTACTTTGATGATGTTCTCGCAGTTCCTATAGAAGGTGTAAGATACAAGTATAGACAGAGCAAGAATCCACAGGTCCTGTACAAGAACACAGACTTGACTGATTTTGATGTTGTTTTCCCACGCCTGGCAGGAAAGGATCTACTGTTCTCAGAACAACTAATAGAAATACTCAATGAATCTGAAGCCTACGTCCATATGGACTCCGATTCTTTCTCGCTCTCTTCGAACAAGTTTTACACGATGAAGGAACTCAGCGGCAACGATATAAAGATCCCAAGGTCCATATATACTCTTTCTACTGAGACCGCTACCGAGGCAGCAAACAATATGGGTTATCCTGTAACAATAAAATTGATTTCAGGTTATGGTGGGAAGGGTATAATGAGAGCCAAGGACGAGTCAGAGCTCCGTCCTATAATAGATACTTTGGAGGTATTCGAACAGGATATATGTCTACAGGACTTTATAGAAAATCCCGGCGAGGATATAAGGATAATAGTGATAGGCGAAGAGACCTATTCCTATAAACGGGTTGGTCTGGAAAAGGAATGGCGTTCGAATATTTCAAGAGGCGGCGATAGAAAGGATTTTGATGCCCCCGAAGAGATGAGAGAGATGGCAGTCCGCGCCTCTAAGGTCATGGGATTCGATGTCTGTGGTGTGGACATAATCCAATCAGAGGAATGGGGATACATAGTTGAGGTAAATGCTTCTCCAGGAATAACCAAGGAAACATCCGAGGCCGTTGGCGTTGATATCCCGGAAAAAATAATCAAGTTCGTTCATCAGAAGGCTCTTGAAAGAAAGGCCGGCGGCGAGGTCTAACTACTGATCAAGCCAAGAATATCTTCTATAAGCCTTTTAATCGCTCTTGTTATTACTTCCCTTAGCTTTGAATCGGAAAAACATCTGTCGTTGTTCCCAGTCTAGGACAAAGGGTATGTTCCTGAAGATAGAACGGCCACTTTTTTATTTATAAGGAAACACCTTTTCCTGGACTATTTCAAATATCTCATCCAGGTTTTTCATGCCGTTTAGAACGGGTATATCAGTGAACCTCCTTATATTTTCTCTACCGGCTTCCGTGTCCGTCGACGGACCGGATATAACGTCAGGGCTGTATCCGTGGTCTTCCAGTATACGTAAGCCACCGTAGGCTCCTACAGGATCCAGTGCCATGAAGATCAAGCTGGTACAGGCTTCCT
>PWFY01000040.1 GCA_003554235.1 Candidatus Aenigmatarchaeota archaeon | reverse complement strand
GAAGCCTGGCCCACGGGTTGTCTTCCAACCTCGTGGAGAGGGCGGGTGATGTATGTATCAAAGAGCGCAGGAAACTGGTTCTGGTCCCAAGGGAAACACCTCTGGGACAGATACATCTGGAGAACATGCACAAACTTTCGGAGGCTGGGGTGGATATAGTGCCGCCGATGCTGGGTTTCTACTTTGGACCCGATACGATAGATGACCTGGTAGATTACGTCACAGGAAAGGTTTTAGAAAGATTTGGAATAAAAAATAAAATGTACAGAAAATGGAACTGTGTTTTGGATGAATAAAGACAACCTTGTTTTCATAAAGCTCGGTGGATCCCTTATAACAGAGAAGGAAAAGAAGTTCACAGAAAAGAAGGACGTTATAAGGAGGATAGCAAGGGAAATAAAGAGAGCAAAGGAAAAGAGACCTGAGCTCAAGATAGCTGTCGGGCATGGTGGAGGTTCCTTCCCTCATTATCCTGCCAAAAAGTACAGTGTCAATGAGGGAATTATAAACAGAAATTCTTGGGAAGGATTTGCCAGGACAAGGGCTGCGGCCTCTAAGCTAAACCAGATCGTGACCGAGATATTTATCGACGAAGGACTGGACGTTGTTTCGCTCCAACCAAGCTCCACTGTGATATGCGAGGACGGTGAAATAGTCCATATGGATTTGAGACAGGCCAAATATCTACTGGACAGAGGTCAGATACCTATAACCTACGGTGATGCAGTTCTCGACAGAGAGAGAGGCTGTACAATAGTTTCAACGGAGAAGCTCCTCTGTTACATGGCTAGACATATGTTTCCTTCTAAGCTGATACTTTCCGGGAAGGTGGACGGTGTTTTCGGAGAGGATCCACACGACAATCCGGACGCGGAGCTTATTTCGGAGATAACCGAAAAAAATATGGATGATATAGAGGACAAGCTAGGAGGATCCCACGGATACGATGTTACCGGGGGTATGCTTACAAAGATAAAGAGGATGTACGGACTTGTGGAGAAGATACCTTCGACGGAAGTGAAGATTGTTTCAGGTCTGGTGGAAGACAGGGTGGGGAGAGAACTCGAAGGCGAAGATGTCAGAGGCACCAAGATTTATATGGAGGAGAAGGACAGGGTTCCGAAGGTCCTTGCAGTTGAAGTAGACGGTATAATAGTCGAAGAAGGTTTCAAACCATGGAAAAAGCTCCTTGAAATGGCAGTTGAAGAGGGCTACATAGACAAGGAGATATGGGAGAGGGATATACTTCCTGTAGCTGAAGGTTATATTTCGGACGAGATAAAGAGGGATGAGGCAGTTAAGATAGTAATGAGCAGGGCTGCCAGGGCCATCAAGGGCATAGATTATATTGACATGAAGCGTGTTGCCGAGGCAGCAATGGATGACATCAGAGAGAGGTATGACGAAGAGGTCCTTGATCTACTTGAATTTGCCAAAAAGAGGGGTTATGAGATAGCAACTATTTCCTCGAACTTCAAGGAGGTCGCAGATATTATAGCCAAGGATATAGGCGCAGACTACACCTACGACACGGGCCTGGAGTCCGAGAACGGCAAGGCAACAGGAAGGACAGAAGGAGATTTTATGACATCTGCTGGAAAGCTAAAGGCGGTGAGAGACCTTATAGAGAAAACAGGGGCCTCCAAGGAAAGAATAACATACATGGGCAAAAGACTGTCCGACTGGAAGGCCATGAGCAACAGCGGAATGGGAATTCTCTTCGAGCCTGAGCTCGATAAAAGGGATGATATGAGGCTTGAGGAAAAGGAGTGGATAGACAAAATAGGCAAGCTCATGGAGACCGACGAAATAGCCAACCTTATGATAATAACGAGCCATGAAGAGATGGATAGGGTCAAGGAGGCATTGGACTGAAAGGTTTAAAACATTCTGGAAGTAATCTATTTCTATGAAGTATAGAGAGCTGTGCAACTACTACGAACGTTTGGAGGATACCACAAAGAACCTGGAGATGAGGGATATAGTTGCGGAGCTACTTGAACAAGCGCCATTGGACGACCTGGAACTTATAACTCTTGCTTCCATGGGAAGGGTTTTTCCTGTTTCTACGGACAAGGATGTGGGTATAGCAGGTAAACTTATGCAAAGGATAATTTCCAGGGCCTACGGCGCCAGCGAGAAGGAAGTAGTGGAGAAGTTCAAGGATACAGGAGACCTGGGCAGGACGGCTGAATATTTCTGCGAGAACAAGAGACAGAGAAGTCTCATGGATAAGGAACTCACTGTTAAAAAGGTCTTCAAAAACCTGAGGATGCTTCCCGAAACAACGGGAACGGGCTCAGAGGAAAGAAAGGAAAGGCTTTTGAGAGAACTTCTTGTTTCTGCTGAACCTGTGGAAGCCCGCTATGTGGTGAGGACCACTCTCCAGGAGATGCGTATGGGAGTTGGAGAAGGTACAGTTAGGGATGCTATAGCCATGGCCTTTTCTGTTCCAAAGGAAACCGTGGAAAGGGCTTTCTTCAAACTTACTGACTACGGTAAGGTTGCTATGATAGCCAGAAAGGAGGGAAAAGAAGGCCTTGAAAGAGTAGAGATAGAGATTGGAAAACCCATCCGTGTGATGCTTGCTGAGATTTCCGAGTCACTGGAGGACGCGTTAAAGGAGTATGAAAACCCTGCTCTGGAGGTAAAGCTGGACGGTTTCAGAGGACAGATACACAAGAGCGGGGAGGACATAAAGCTTTTCTCCCGGCGCCTTGAAGACAAGACAGATCAGTTCCCTGATGTAGCGGGATGGGCTAGAGATTGTCTGAAGCCAGAAGAGTGCATAGTAGACTGTGAGATCGTGGCTGTGGACAATGACGGGAAACCTCTTGCCTTCCAAAACCTGTCAAAAAGGATACAGAGAAAATATGATATCCAGAGGACCATGGAGGAGATACCTGTACAGGTCAACTGTTTTGATCTCTTTTACGTCGATGGTGATAATTATATGGAAGAGAGCCT
>PWFY01000079.1 GCA_003554235.1 Candidatus Aenigmatarchaeota archaeon | reverse complement strand
CAGATGGGTACGGGAGTTGCCCCTCCGCTTTGGCCGCCAGCCTTACTAGTGGTTGGCCCCGAGCTTTTTAAATCTTACCTTGCTTTGAAAACGTCATACCTTTAACTTGGCTTTCTTCGACGATCTTTCAAAAAATCTGCTGTCTGCGGTTCCTCTGACATTGGCCGCTGGTAAAATTAGCTCGTCGACTGATTCCACAAGAACCTTTGCCTTATAATGTATTATTCTACTGTCCCCTGCTTCTATCTCTCCTAACTTCCACCTTAGTTTTGTTTCTTCGTCTCTTCTATCTATAGATGGCTCCAAGGTATCAAATTTTTCCACCACTCTTGCTACAGAAGGAAGGGCGTCCTCGAGTATTACGTTCTCGGCCTTACCAAACAGGCGGTTTCTTACTTCAAGGGATATAGTTATAAGCCTTTTGTTTTCCGATATTTCACTCTTTCTCACCTCTTTCTTGACAGTAGGTGCCTTGAGGTACATATAAACTCTGAATACCAAAACGGCCAGAAGCAGTAAAAGAATGTATATAGGCCAGAAATGTAGATTGTATTCAAGCTCCATTTCTTCTCCAGGCTCCAGCTCCGGGCTCCATATAAGAGAAGTTACAAGGCCCTCCCTAATAACTTCACCGTCTTCAGAGGTTGCCAACAAGGACAGCGGCATCCTGAAGGTCCTTTCGATCGGCTCCCTAAAGATTGTGTTGCCATCATTTTCTACATATATTTTTACATCCCTTACTATGTATCCCCCGACACCTTCCTCAGAGATAGTCCAGTTGTCTACCTCAAGGATTTTTATAGTGTCCTCTCCTGAGCGTATGGTCTTACCTGCTCCACCCACTTCGAATTCAACCATGTATTCTCCGGGCTCCTGATGTTTTTTGGTTTCTATAAATGATAGGATATTTGATGTCTTGCCTGTTTCAAGATCAAAGTTTGTTTTATTGGAATCTATGGTTTCATTATCCTTCAGTAGTTCGACCTTGAAAAATCCATCATCAAAGTTCTTTGTGCCATCATTTTCTACTACTGCTTCATATTTTATCGATTCCCGGGGCTTATATTCGTTTCTGTCTTTTGATACATCATGTACAAGCATCGAGTAGTCTCTGAGAACTATAAAACAGATTTCATAAGACCTGACAATACTTGGATCTCTTCTTGATTTTACCAAGAATTCAATTCTTTTTTCTCCCAGTTCTACTTCGGCGGGCGGATCTACTTCGACATTGATAGTTTCGGTTTCATTTGGCTCAAGGGATATCTGTCTTTGGTCTCTGGGAACCCTTACCCAGCCCCATCGATATGGTTCAGGAAAACTTATGCTAAATATATCCCTTACATCCCTTCTATTTGTTATATTTATACTGTAGTTGTGTGGTGTTACTTCACATCTTTCCATTTCTTCAAAATATACATCAACATCGGCCGAAGAGCCCTGAGACACTAGTACAAGGGCCAGGAAAAGTGAAAGAGCTACAATAGGTCTCTTGTCCAATTTTTTTCACCAATAATAGTTTGTATTCCTGGTAAATAAATATTGTGAGGTCACTTCTTGAACTTTGCAGCCTTTCCAGCTAGATCCGTATGCGTGAGGAAAAGACTTCTGCAGCAGTATCTATCAAGGCCGAGGTCGTCCAGGATCTCCTTTACATCTTCATCCTTTCCTTTTCTTTCCTTGAACTCTTCCCAGAGGTGACCAACGGTCTTTCCGCAGCTTATACATCTTACAGGTATTATCAAGTTTTCACCTCTTACTCCTTTGCTTGTGCTTTCTTGCTCCTTTGGATGAAACGGAAGGTTTGTGGGGTTCTGTGGTCCTATCGTCCCTTACCAAGAGGTATCTATCATAGTTTTCAAACTTATTTTCCAGTTTTTTGTCCCCGGTAAATTCAACAAGTCCTCTGGCTATTGCCTGTCTTACAGCTTCTGCCTGTCCCATTTTACCTCCTCCAGAAACCTTTATTTCTATATCTACATCGTCTGCTATGTCTCCGGCCAGTCTCAGAGGTTCCTTTATCTTTAGTTGAACCATTTCATCATTAAAGCATTCGATTGCTCTTGAGTTTATTCTTATACTTCCATCCCCTTCCTTTATTTTTGCACGGGCCTTTGCTTCCTTTCTTTTGCCTGTTGTATTAACGGTCATTTTTACCACCTATCCTTTTTGATATTTTTTCAATAGTTATAAATCTTGTTTCAAGATCTTCGACGCTTTTGGAGAGCTTCTCACCTTCTTCGTCTTCAGGGTTCCCCTGTACTATTTCTAGTCTTTTCAAGGCCTTTTTGCCTCTTTCCTTTTTGTGGGGAACCATTCCTCTTATAGAATCACGTAGTATTTTTTCAGGTCTTAACGAAGTTCTTGATCCATGCCCAGGATTTCCTCTATCCTTCTTGTCGAGATACTTTTCGATATAATGTTCAGGTTTCCCTGAAATCACAGCTTTTTCACAGTTTATGATTTTTATTTCTTCGCCGCTCAAAAGACGCTTTGCTACCTCTGACGAAAGCCTTCCCATGACCTGTCCTTCAGAATCTACTATCATTTTTATCATTCCATTATCCTTACGTTTTTACCTTCAGGATTTTCTTCTAAAAGCTCAAGTATTCCCATAATTCTACCCTTTTTTTCTAACTTTTCTTTTGCTGTCGCAGAGAAACCAAAGGCAGCTACGTTCAACTTCTTGTCTAGTGTTCCGTAGCCGGTTACCTTTCCTGGAACCAGTACTGTTTCACCGTCCTTTGAATGCCTATTTATTTTTGCTATGTTAACAGGACTTTTGTTTTTTGATGTCTTCCCCAGCCTTTCTGCAACATCTTTCCATATATCAACACCTTCCTTTCTATATTTCTCTTCAAGTCTTGCTTTGGTCTTTTTCAGTACGGGATTTGTTTTCATTTTATCAACCTTGTACTTGTTCTGGATGCGGGGGGCCGGATTCGAACCGACGAAGGCACTAAGCCACAGGAT
>PWFY01000046.1 GCA_003554235.1 Candidatus Aenigmatarchaeota archaeon | reverse complement strand
GATATATGCCCTTGCGTTTCCGAGGTGGAAGGGCCCGTTCGGGTTTGGCGCAGCCCTGGTTATAACAGAGCCCTCACCTTCTCCCGGAAGATCGGGGAGAACCCCATCGTCTTCCTCGCTTTCGAAACTTATGTCGAACTCTTCGGCCTTATGTTTTAGCTCCTCTTCAGAAAGCTTGTTTACCTCCGAAAGAAGTTCCTGTATATCCCCCATGATTTCCTTCGGGCTTAGATCTCTGTGTTCTGACATCACTCCTCCTAAAACCGCATTTACGTCGGCCTCTGCGTCGTGTTTTAATGCGTTTCTTACCGCATGTTTCCAAATACTTTTCTCTACATCGTCTCTCATAAAATCACTCCAGTATTATCCCACAGTACCCAACGATCGAGTCCTCGTTTTTTGATACTTCATGTGAGGTCGAATAGTCCAGTAGTTCACCGCCGGAGGCAAGGCCGTCTAGGTAGTATAGAAGTGCGTTGATCGGTCCTACTCCGCAAACGGTTGCATCGTATTTTTCTACTGTATCTGTGAAGGTTTCCGGCGATAGATTTGTTATTGCTGCAGTAGCCTCCTTGTCGATTTTTTCTATGTAGTCCATCTTTTTACTAAGACCGCCTGTTACAGGCCTATATCCGTATGAAGTTCCGTAATGTGTGAAGTCCGAAGAAGCCAGCACTACAAATTTCGTGCCAGTCTCCTCTTTTGCACTTCTTATTGCCTTTCCTATGTCTCTTCCCTTTTCGAGAGAATGATCGCCCATAGATATTGGGACAAAGTTTGGGTTGTTGAACCTATACTGCAACCACGGAAGCTGTACTTCTATGGAATGCTCCTGGTTGTGTGCGCTGTAGTCGTCTTCCAGATAGTCCGAGTTTTCAAGTATGCAGTTGGCCAGCTCGGTGTCTATTCTCATGCTTCCGAGGGGAGTTTTCCATAGACCTGAGGTCATTATCGCCTCTGAAGTTCCTGTTTTTCTGTGGTCCGGTCCAACTATTACAAAGGTCGTCTCTTTCTTTGGAATTGATTTGTAAACATGGGCCTGTGTTCCACCACAGTCCATATAACCTGCATGCGGAACAACGCCGCCCAAGACATTTCTTTCTTCGGCTTGGGCATTTCTGAAAAACTTTTCCAGAATTGAATTTATTTCACCGGAGCTTCTCGGGTAGAACTGCCCAGCTGCAGCTGGGTTTCTTATTATAATTTTACAACACCCAGGAAAATTTAGTTTTCGAGATTAATAAATATGCAGTCTACTCTTCCTCTTCTCCTGTAAAGTCTGCTAGGGCGTAGTCAAAGTCATCGTCTTCTTCTATTTCTCCCCTTCTTTTTAGAATCTCTCTTGTTAGTAGGTAGAGTATAGTACCAAGACTTTTCTGCCCTTTGTTATTTCCCGGTATTATAAGATCTACATAGTCAAGGTCCGTGTAGCTATCACAGACCGCTACTATGGGCACCCTCTTTTTTATTGCTTCAAATATTGCCTGTTCATCTATTATCGGGTCGGATACCACAACAACATCCGGTTCGAAGTATCTCTCAAAGGAAGGATTGGTTAGAGTTCCGGGCATGAACCTCCCGCTGATAACTTCAAAGTCGGTTGCTTCGTCGAGAACGTCAAGGACGGGTAAGGCGTTTTCCTTTCTCCCTACAAAGAGTATCTTGTCGAACCGGCTCAAGAAGGACGCTGCTACATCTATTCTTTTGTCTATCTTTTCTACATCTATTATAGAAAGCCCGTCTGGCCTAGTTTGGAATATAAAGTCCTCCACGTCCTTTGACTTTTTTCTCATTCCAAGGTGTGTGCCTGCATTTACGTATTTTTCTCTTTCCATTAGCTCGGTCATATTACCATACCTTCTTCCAATATCTAAGCCATTTTTGGTGGATTTTTTGGCTTTATGCTGAGGGGTATAAGGTCCTTTTCAAACTCTTTCCTGGCTACCTTTATAGGGTCTATACTGCCCTTTTCCTCGACAAGTGTTGGTGCTCCCATGGATATCTGTAGAGCCCTGGTAGATATTAGCCTTGCCTTCTCAAACCTTGTAAGCCCCTCAAAGTCTATGAACTTCATCTTATCAATCATCCTATGTATCTTAGTTTTTCGTCTTCAGAGTCGGACTGGTCCATTTCTCTCATAGCCTTCTTTTGAACGTTTTCAAGCTTATCGAGAAAGTCCTCCATTTCATCAACCTTTTCTTCTATGTCATCAAGTGATATCTCCACATCCAATACATCCGACACAACCTTTACTATCCCTTCGGCCGATTTTGGATCGGTTAATATTGGGAATCCTGCTGTTTCTCCCATGAGACAAAGGCCTTCTATACCTCTTTTTTTTGCCAATCCTAAAAGCAGGCCGGTGCCCCCTACAATCATACCAATCCTTGAATCGGTGTCATCGAAGTTTATATTGTATTCGTTCAGCTCTTCTATCATGTTTTTGTCTGTTACGGTTCCAAGGACCTCAGGATCTCCATCAATCTCTTCCTTTATATCCCCTGTACTGTAACCACCCAATGTTATTATTCTTTCTACATCAAACTGTTCCGCCAGATCCAGAACCTTCTCTGAAACCTCAAAATGTCCTCTGCTTCCTTCCTTGTCTGCTTGCGAATCGCCTGTGAGAAATATCACATCCCTTCCGTTTTCGTTTTTCCAGTAGTAAAACTCAAATTTAAGCAGTTCAACCTCATCGTTGTGTATAAGAACTACAGGCATGAAGTGTGGAGAGTATATTTCTGCAAACTTTTTTGCATTTAGATGTTTTATTAGGTATTCTGAGGCTATCCTGCCTACGTTTCCTATGCCCGGTAGACCCTCGACCATCACAGGGTTGTCAAGGTCCGGTTCTTCAAGTATTCTTATTTCAGTTTCCATGTATATCCCTATTAAAACTTTATTCTCCCTTTTTAAGCTTTTCCTTTCTTCTATGTTTTCCGTGGGGATCTTTTGGGGAAAACGGTCCAGGTCTCGGGTTTACAGCCCTCCCGGAACAAGCCGGACAGTTCTTTTTCAGGGTGTAAACTCCACAAGACTTACATCTTTTGATTTCCATTTCTTAAGACCTTTTGATGCCAAAGAATTTAAAGCTTACACATTCCTGAGTTTGCAGTTTCTTACAAATCTTTCTGCAGTTTTTTTGAAGCCCTGGAGCTTTTTCACGGGAATTTTTTCCCTCTTGCTGTATTCTGGGTCCAAGGTATTTCTTGGCTCAAACTGTTGTATGAAGTAGTTTTTGGCCCCATCTATTCTCCTTGCTATCTTTTCCACAGACTGTTCATCTATTAGTCCTGGTACAGCAGTTGTCCTGAACTCATAGTTCTCCATGTTCATTATTATGTCTATGCTTTTTTCCAGCTTACTTCTATCTACCTTGATTCCGGCTGCCTTTTTATATTCATCGAGAGGAGCCTTTATGTCCATTGCTACATAGTCGACGAGACTTCTTTCTACTGCATTTTTTAGGTCTTCCGGAAGACTTCCATTTGTGTCTATCTTTACAGAATAGTCCAGCTGCTTGATTTTCTCCAAAAACTCAAAGATCTCACCCTGTATAAAGGGCTCGCCGCCTGTGACCACCACACCTTCGAGCTGACCACTTCTTTCTTCTAAAAATCCAAGGATTTTCTCTGTTGGTATCTTTTCCGCTTTACATTCGACCAGGTGGCTGTTGTGGCAAAAAGGGCATCTGAAGTTACAACCCAGAGCAAAGACTATGCAAGATATCTTTCCAGGGTAGTCTGTGACTGTAAACTTCTTTAGTCCTCCGATTTTCATCGGGAAACCTCGGCCTCAGGTTTTATTTTCTTTGAGTAGTCTGCCCTGTGTTCAAACTCTTCTTGTTTTCCGGGATTCCACTGTTCAGTTGGTCTGAGGTAGCCTACTACCCTTGAATAAACCTCACACTTGGTCCTATCTCCTTGGTCCTTGCACTTTGGACATATTTCCTTTTCACCTTCCAGATATCCATGTGTCGGGCACACAGAGAAGCTCGGTGTCAGGGGGTAATAGGGCATCTTGTAGTCCTCCGCTATCTTTTTGACAAGCTTCTTTGTCGCTTCTATGGAGGGCATCTTTTCACCCAACCATGCGTGGAAAACAGTCCCACCTGTATATTTAGTCTGTAGTGGGTCCTGGATTCCCATGGCCTCGAACAGATCTTCTGTGTATCCAAACGGAAGTCTGGATGAGTTAGTGTAGACCGGTTCTGCGTCTCCAAGTTCTGTTGTATTGTAGATCTTCAGATCAGGGAACTCCTTTTTATCGTTCCTGGCAAGTCTGTAACTTGAACCTTCTGCGGGGGTTGCTTCGAGGTTAAAAATGTTTCCTGTTTCTTCCTGAAAATCAGCTATCTTTTCCCTCATAAATTCCAGAGTTTTTTCTGCAAAATCCCTGCCTTCCTCTGAACCCAGGTCTGTGTCCTTGAGGTTCATCAGGGCCTCGTTCATCCCTATGAGACCTATTGTAGAGAAATGGTTGTCCCAGTAGTTTTCTTGTGATTTCTTTATGTTTCTGAGGTAGAACTTTGAATAGGGATAAAGACCTCTTTCCGTGAACTTTTCAAGTACCTTTCTCTTTAGAACAAGACTGTCTTTTGCAAGTTCCATGTTTTCCTCCAACATGTTGAAGAAATCTTCTTCGTCCTCAGAGAGATAGGCCAATCTCGGGAGGTTCATTGTTACCACTCCTATTGATCCGGTCAGAGGATCGGATCCAAACAGTCCTCCTCCCCGCTTTTCCAGTTCTCTGTTGTCCAGTCTAAGCCTACAGCACATGGACCTTGCATCTTCAGGGTCCATGTTAGAGTTCATAAAGTTTGAAAAGTAAGGTATTCCATACTTTGCTGTCATCTTCCATACAGGATCAAGTACTTCGTTTTCCCAGTCAAAGCCCTGTGTTATATTGTAGGTTGGTATGGGAAACGTGAACGGCCTTCCCTTGGCATCACCTTCCATCATTACTTCTGCAAAGGCCCTGTTTATCATATCCATTTCGTCCTGGAATTCACCATAGGTCTTACTCTTTTCCTCGCCTCCCACTACAACGGGCTCATCCTTCATCATTTCCGGAACCCTGAGATCCATGGTAAGGTTTGTAAACGGTGTCTGAAAACCTACTCTCGTGGGGACATTCATGTTATACAGGAATTTCTGCATCGCCTGCTTGACTTCATCGTAGTCCAGGTTGTCGTAATGAACAAAGGGAGCCAACAGTGTATCAAAATGTGATACAGCCTGCGCTCCTGCTGCTTCACCTTGTAATGTATACAGGAAGTTTACAAGCTGCAGTAAAGCAACATCGAAATGGTTTGCAGGTTTTGATTCGATCTTGCCCCGAACTCCCTTAAATCCTTCTAAGAGAAG
Organism: Candidatus Aenigmatarchaeota archaeon; assembly: GCA_003554235.1. GTDB lineage: Archaea > Aenigmatarchaeota > Aenigmatarchaeia > PWEA01 > PWEA01 > PWEA01. The sequence continues at coordinate 7,996 of PWFY01000046.1, read as the reverse complement.
ATCTTTCATATCCCAGCCTACACAGTAAGGACCCAAGGTTCCGAGGTCATGGATATGGAAAAATCCGTTGTTGTGTTTTTTTCTTATCTCCGATGGATATATTTTCTGGAGCCAGTATTTCCTTATTATTTTATCGGTAACATGTACGTTGAGTCCTTGCAACGAGTAACTCATGTTTGAGTTTTCTTTGACGCGCCAGTCATTTTCCTTTACGTAGTTTTCCACAAGAGATACGTTACTCATTAGTTCGTGGAACTTCCTAAGTTCTTCGTGCTGGCTTCTGTAAAGAATATAAGCTTTACCTGTTTTGTAATGACCATTTTCTACAAGTGTCTTTTCGACCTTGTCCTGTACCTGCTCTACCGTTGGGATTTCGTTTTCATCCAGATCCCTTTCCAGTCTTTCTATAACCTCGTCGCATAGCTTTTCCGATAGATCCTTGTTTGTGCCACCTACAGCCTGAGCTGCTTCCCATATTGCGTCTGTAATTTTTTCCTTTTGAAATTTTTGAATCGTGCCGTCACGTTTTTTAATTGCTGCAAAAACCATTTCAATCACCTTTTAATTGTTTTTATTTCTTTTTCTAATGTTTCGAGGTCGAAGGATTTATAGACGGAGGCAAACCGAATGTATGCGACCTTGTCAAGTTCCTTCAGTTCTTCCATGACCAGGTTGCCTATTACCGTAGATTCAATTTCATTGACTCCCCTCCTTCGTATTTTTTTCACCACATTTCTTATCATCTCTTCTACTTCTTGGTTCGAGACAGGCCTTTTTTCACAGGCCTTCATTATACCTCTCTTCAGCTTATCTTGGTCAAACTCTTCTCTCGTCCCGTCCTTCTTGACAACTCTTACAGAGAGCTCAGGCCTTTCGTAGGTTGTGAACCTGTGTTCACAGTCCTTGCACTCCCTCCTTCTTCTTATTGCTGTTGAGTCCGAGATTTCACGGGATTCAAGTACCTTCGTTGCAGAAGAACACGTTGGACATTTCATTTTATCGTTTTTAGTTTTTTTTACTATTGACCTGTAACTACTACATGTTGTGTTTACTTCTTTGGTTATCCACTATATGTGGTGACTCAGACTAGAAATATGTTTCCTTATATTTAAACTTTTTTGTAGCAGGAAACATACTTGTGAAAACAGATTTTAGGAAAAATATTTACTTCAGGATGTTAAAATTCTGAATTCAACTCGAACTCCTTCCCTTCGAATTTCTTTGCGAGGTCATCGAGGGATTCCTTTATTGATTTCTGTCCTTCCTTTGGATTCCTTGCCTTCTTTATTATTTCATACTCAGGTGCAGAGATGTATTTGAACTCGACTTTGTGTTCTTTTTCTATGGACTGGAGACCTTCCTTTAGTAAATCAACGCCGTCTGGTTCCCACGTCCTAAGTATAAATCTTTCTCTGATTTCTTCTGCCTTCTTTTTTATATTGTCCTCCCCGACCTTTTTTATGATTTCCAACCAGTCACTTTCTACGCCCCGTTTTTCAAGCTCTTCCTTTCCCTTTCTTACAGCTATTTCGAAGGGTTCAAGCATGTCTTTGAAATTCTCCTGCAGGTCGAAACCGATTTCTTCATAGATTTCGTCCAGATCCTTGTCCTCGTTTTTTGCTATTTTTTTGAGAAATTCTTCGCCTCTCTCGTCCCTCTTCCATGTTTGCATCCTTTTATTTTTAGTTCTTCCATCCACGTCCTTCAATGAGAGATCTATTTGTCCTTTGTCCTCTCTGACATCCTTGACCTTACAGACTATTTTTTTGTCCACCTTGACCCAGTTTCTTATATCCCTTACCCACTTCTTAGCTATTTCTGATATGTGTATCATTCCCTTTTTGCCATATTCATCAAGCTCGACAAATACAGAATTAGGGTTTATCTCTTTTACAGTACCTACTATCAACTCGCCTTTAGAAGGAAACTTCTCCCTCCTCCTCACCATTTTATCACCTGAATACCTCTTTTATTTTGGTTTTTATCATGCCCATGCCACCCGTTGGCTCACAAAGAACTTCTTCACATTCTAGGCATGAAGCCTTCTTGGTAGGTCTGTTGAATATAATCTGTTCGTTTCCACAGTTTGAACAAGAAACTTTCAAAAACTTTGACTGAGGTTCCTTTATCTCCATTTTATCACCTTTCTATCTCAAGTCTTTTGACCCGGAATCCTCTGCCTATTGTCTGCTTCTTTCCACAGGCTTGGCATTCATACCGGAGATCCACACGTCTCGTTGGTTTTTCACCGCTGACCTGTTTTGATGACTTGCCGCTGTTTCCGTAGCCTCTTTCCCTTCTTCTGCTCCTTCTTTCTCCTTTCGAGTGTGCAGAAGGATTTAAACGGGGTCCCTGACTTTCCCTTTTCACCCTGTGTTCAGTGTGCTTATCGCAGTTCGGGCAGTATCTCCTTTGGGTTTCTGGTATTTTCATAGTCCCACCACTGTAAACTTGAGAGCCTCGGTTTCACTTGTTTTCATATTTTCACCTTATGGTCCAATCTTTGGGATCTTCGTTTCTAAATTTTTTAAATCTATCGTTTCAATAGAGCACTTCTTATTATTATTTTGACACTTTTAAAGTTGATAGGTTTTCAACGGGTTTGTTTTTTACTTTAAACAGCTAGATCCCCGCCTTTTCTGCTTTATCCCTTTCGATCAGAAGCCCGGCTATGTCTTCAGGCAGGGTTACAATATCACCCTGTTCCAGTGGTCCATATTCTTCCTGGTCTGTTCCCATAAACTGTTCTACGGCGTCTGTTATTCTTACAAGTACTTGGTTTTCAGCTGTTTTAACATCAACTTTTTCGGCCTTCTTTTCATTTCCAATTTCCTTTGTCTTAACATCATTCTTTTTCCCACCACCCTTTCCATCTTCTTTAATTTCTTCCTCCCTACTTTCTCCTTCTTTTTGACCTTCCTCTTCACTTTCCTCTTCTTCTTCGTCTTCGTCGTCTTCCTCGTCGTCTGCGCTTTCAGGTTTTTTACCTTTCAAAACCCTTTCCAATAGGTTTACTTCCAGGTTTCGCAGATTCTTTACAGTTTTTTCGAAGAACTCTCTTTCCTCTGGAAGCAGATTTTCTGAAACCTTCTTACTTCGGACAGAATGTAGGGCAAGTATCAGTATTTTCTTTCTTCTCCTTTCAAAGATGTCACTTACTATGCTCTTTACGTTTTCGAGTTCACGGATCAGGGTCGAGTCGCCGCTTTCCTCGAACTCTTCTTCCTTGCTGTTTATCCAGTCTACACAGGCTTTGAAGAAGTCTTCGGGCAGTTCCTGCAACTTCTCATTCTTCTTTTCCTTTCTTTGGAACTTTCTGAAGGTCTCGAAGGTTATTGCACTTTCTTCCTCTTCTGACATATCTTTATCTTTTCAAGCAAAAGTTAAATACGTTATTTCTTTTTGAAAGGGTATACCACAGGGTTCTTTATCTTGATTTCATCTGTGCCTTGTTTGCATTTTTTATCAGGACTACAGACACCAAACGACCTATAGTACATACCATTGTCGCAAGATGGTGAAACCAGGTCTCTTTCCTGTCTTTTAAACCACTTGAGCTGGGTATTTATATAGTTCTCTTGGAGAGGCGGGTCGTTTTTATCGTTCCACGCGCCGAGCCTTTCCTCTACTTTCTCCCAGTCCCAGCCCATTCTCCTCAAGAAAGTTATGAGTACAAAGACACTTCTCTTTCTTCCGCCGGGGATGCCGTCAAGTATGTTTTTTATGCAGGGCGGGAACCTGTCCTCGGGGATGGGGTCTGTTGGCTTTATCTTTTCAACCTCCTCTTTATCCTCCTTTCTTTCCCTTTTCTTGCTCATCCAGTTTACAGCGTCCACGACCAGGTCCTTTGCGCACGCCCTTTCTACGTTTTTGAAGAACTCCCTTCCAAGTTCAACTCTCCCTGGACTTGCATCTTCCATCTCAAACCCATCCAGCTCTTCCTTCTTCAAAGGATAAGACACCAGCCAAGTGCTGTCGTGTAGTGAATACGGCATCCTGAAAAGATGACGTTTACCCCAGTCTTTTTCCACTTCTACAAAGACGAAGGGTGTCAGTCTATCGACATGCCCTTCTATATCCTGGGAGAGCTCATGGAAAGACCCCTTTAGTTCTATTAAATCCTGGAGCAGAAGGGGTTTTATCTTTTCTCTTATATACGAAGCCACAGCCTGTGGTATTTCAGGAAACTGGTTGCTTGTGTCTTCAAAGTCCACCTTCTTTGGAAAGGCCCTCCATGGAACACATATATGAAATCCACGTCTTCCGGAGAACTTTAACCCATAATCTTCTATTTTATAGTCTTCCAGTACCTGTATTATTCTCTTAGCGGCTAATTTTGCTGCTTCTAGACCCATGTCAGAATCTATGTCCAGAATAAGGTCCCATCCATTTCTGAGCCTGTTCATATCGTCTTTTCTCATCTTTGTATCGAGTTTCATTGGATTTTTCCATCTCTCGACGGATGCGTGGAATGCAACAACTCCTTTTTTGACCAATCCCATGAGATCGTTCTTGTACTGCAGGACGTTTGGTCTTGATGTGTATCTTCCATTGTAGAGGGTCCCACCAACTTCTCTGTTTTTTGAGACTTGGAGAATAGATTCTAAAATCTCTTCCTGTTTGTAGTAGTCTATAACCTCATTTCTATCCATTTCAAGCTACCCCAGAAAACCGGAGTTTATTCCTCTACACGGGGCGCGAGAACGAAAGATATCTTTATCCTATCGGGATCCTCGAACTTTAGTTCCATTGGATAGTCATTCCCAAATTTAAGTGACGCTACATCAGATATTTTCGAGGCCTTCAGTATCTTCTTGAGATACTCTATTGGATATCTACTCTCTGTTTCTTCCTTCACATCTATTTCCATCATATCGTCAGATCTCTCTTCTGTTACCGCCTCCACGCTCCCTGAATCGCTCTTTGCTGCCAGTTTGAGAGTCCCGTCTTCTGCCTTGAACAGAATCGAATCCGCCACAATCTCTGCGTCTTCTATACCCTTTTTCAGGACGGAGCTTTTCAAATTCATAGTTGAAGAAAATTCCAGCTGCTTTGTTTCGGGCACCTCGCTTCCTGATATGGATAGAAGTGGCATCTCGAACTCTCTCTTTGTACCGTCGCCTATCGAGATAATCAACCTGGATTCGTCTTCGGAAAGTTCCAGACTAAGGCTGTCGTCCTTTTTGGCTCTTTTTAGTATATTCAAGAGACTTTCTAAATTTACTCCTATTTCTGTTTCTTCGTCACACTTAAACTCCTCGAATGCATCTTTCTTTAACTCAAAATCAACTACTGCAACTGTTGCCCTATCTGCTGCTCTCATATAGAGTGAATCTTCTGAAACTTTGAAGAGACCTTCGTGGATTAGCTCTGAGATAGTGTCGACCGAATTTTTCAAGAGCGATGGATCCGATAGCTTTGCTTTGAACATATTACCCCTTACATAATCATTTGAGTAGTTATATAAGTTTTTTGTTTAACCTTGTTTTTTCAGATTTCTTCTCAAAGCCTCTTCTATTTCTCCGGACGCTTCGACCCTGTACCTGGCCCTTTCTGTGGTTTTCCCTGTGTCTATAATTCTAGATAGATCAAAGGGCGTTCCAATCAGAACGGTGTCGCACTCACACTTTTTTATACTGTTTTCCAGATCTTTGATCTGTTTCTTACTGTATCCCATTGCAGGCAGTACATTACCGAGGTTCTCATATCTTTCGAATATTTCTTTCATCGACCCGGAGGCAAAGGTCCTCGGGTCTATTATTTTAGAAGCTCCGTACTTTTTTGCAGCTATGTAACCTGCCCCAAACGAAGCCCCTCCATGGGTTAATGTTGGACCGTCTTCAACTACAAGAACCTCCTTTCCCTGGACACTACTTGGATTTTCCACCTCTACCACAGAGTTTGCATGTATTATATCTGCCTCTGGGTTGAGGCTTTCAGCATTTTTAACTATTTCTTCTACATCTGCTTCGCTTCTGGCACTGTTCTCTTTGTTAATTATAACATAGTCTGCCATCCTTAGATTGGCTTCCCCGGGATGATATTTTGTTTCATGTCCAGGTCTCATGGCGTCTGTAACTACAAAATGTAGATCAGGTTCAAAAAACGGAAACTCGTTGTTACCCCCTTCCCAAAGTATTATATCGGCCTCCTTTTCTACCTCTTCCAGTATCCTTTCATAGTCTACTCCTGCGTAAACGATGTTTCCGTTTTCTATGTGTTGTTCGTATTCTTCTCTCTCCTCTATGGTCACTCTTTCTCTTTCCAGATCATCGAGGTCCTCAAAACGTTGTACGGCCTGTTTCTTCAGATCTCCATAGGGCATCGGTTCTCTTACAACCACAACCCTTTTTCCCCATTCTTTCAGTATCCGTGCTATCCTTCCCGAGACCTGGGACTTGCCACATCCTGTCCTGACGGCATCCACTGCCACCACAGGCCTTTTTGATTCCAGCATAATCTCACCGGGCCCTATGAGCCTGAAGCTTGCATCACATGAAAGAGCACGCGATGCGGTGTGCATAACCTTTTCATGGGAAACATCCGAATAGGAAAAAACGACCTCATCAACATCTTCTTCCCTTATCTTTTTTTCCATATCAGACTCTGGGATTATGGGTATTCCTTCCGGATATAAATCGCCTGCCAGCTCCGTTGGATACTTCCTCCCATCCTGGTTGCCTACCTCTCCTATGTTCTGTGATGAGGTATGTGTAAAGGCTACTACTTCGTAGTTTTCGTTGTCGCGGAAAAAGGTATTGAAGTCATGAAAATCTCTGCCTGCTGCCCCGAGTATAATCACTTTTCTCTGGTTCATAGTTCCCGTTTAAAGATTCCAGGTAGCCTTTTAAAAATCTTATCTAGTCTATAAAAAGTCTCACAGGAACGTTTGTTTTTCTTCTGAGCTCCTTAACGCCTTCTTCAAGCCTTTCATTTTGACCGGATGGATCCTTCATAATTTCCTCATACCTTTCTTCCTCTTCGGGATAGTTTTTCCTTATAGCCTTCATAACTTCACACTCTCTCTTCCTGTTCAGGTTTTCGATCTGAAATTCGTAGACAAAGTCTTCCACCCTTTCCAGTATTCCATCAAGGTCGGTTATCCCTTCTAACCACGGACCTACATGTACGTATGTAGGGATCCCCTCCCTGTTGAGCCTTCTCAGTGCTTCCATCCTATTTTCTATGGTCGAGGCTCCAGGTTCCCACACTTTTCTGTCCTCTTCGTCCAGGAAGTTTATCGTGAAACCTGCAGACAGTTGGCCATGGTTGAATTTTTTCAGGATGTCCATATCCCGGAGAACAAGACTATTCTTTGTGAGTATACTTACATTGAATTCGTTTTCCTGTAGTATTTCGAGAACTTCCCTTGTAATTCCGTACTTTTCTTCAAGTGGTTGGTACGGGTCGGTTACCGATGACATTAAAACAGAACCATTTTCCTTCTTCTGAACTTCTTCCCTGAGAACTTCCGGAGCGTTTACCTTTACGTCCACAAAGTTCCCCCACCTCTCCTTGTGGCCTGTGAACTTTTTCATGAATACGGCGTAGCAGTATGTGCAGGAATGTTCGCATCCTGTATACGGGTTTATAGAATAGTCCAACCCATAGAGTTCCGTGTCTGAAAGCACGGACTTACATCTAACTTCCCTTATATTCATATCTTAAAATCCATTTCAAGGCTTTAAAATACTTCCCTGGGACCGTCAACCATTTAAACCTGGAGGACCAGGAATAATCCTGGTGTAGAACATGTTGAGGAAGATAGTACTAGACGTGTTGAAGACACATGATCCGGACATAGCCGTTTTTTCGGAAAAACTGTCAAAGGTAGATGGTGTGGAAGGAGTTAACGTTTCCCTCTATGAGATCGACCGGGAGGTTGAAAACGTTAAGGTAACTGTAAGGGGCAGACTGGACTTTGGAACCATAGAAGAAGTTATAGAAAACATGGGAGCTTCTGTGCATTCTGTGGACGAGGCCTCCGCTGGAGACG
>PWFY01000030.1 GCA_003554235.1 Candidatus Aenigmatarchaeota archaeon | reverse complement strand
TCCGTAGGTTATCGTTGTAGTGCCTAATTCCTCTGCTATCTTTACCGTGTCGTCGGTGGAGCCGTCGTCAACGTATATTACCTCGTCCACATACTTTTCCGTTTGTTGTATCACGAAACCTATGGTTTCTTGTTCGTTGTGTCCTGGTATGACTGCTGCTGTGGACATAAGGAAACAATAAAAACTTAGGTAAATAAACTTTAACAGATCGAGATGAAGAAGAGGCTAGTACTGCTTGCGGTTTCACTGGGACTTGTAGCTATACTTGTATACTTCTCCGGTCCCATGGAGGTTGCAAACACAGTTCTCAGGGCAAACCCCTACTATCTTATGGCCGCACTTGGTCTGTGGTTCTTAGGTTCCGTTGTCAGGACACTTCGGTGGAGATACCTTCTCAAAAAAGTCGATATAACCGTACCCTTTCCAAGTCTGTGGAAGTATTATGTTGCCGGTCTTTTCGTTGCAAACCTCTCCCCTGCCAAGACAGGGGAGCCTGCAAGGGCGGCCCTCCTCAAACAGCTTGAGGACAAGAGCTTCAGCAAATCCATGAGTACAATAATAGTTGAGAAATCCACGGACCTCGTCTTGATGTCCATAATATGTCTTGTGGGCATATACCTGATAGCCTCGCCAGGGGGCCTTCTTCGCTGGGTATACCTTGCTGTTATGATATATGCGGCACTCATCCTTTCTATAATGTATGTGATATTTTCAGGCCGCAAGTTGGAGATAATACTCAAAAAAATCCTAGGTTTCCTTTCATTCTTACCCAAGGTTTCTGTTCTAAATGATAGGACCGAGGACTTTGTTGAGAAACTAAGGTCTTCGATGAAACTCTACAGATCCAAGACAACACTGGCCGGTGCCTTTCTCTACACACTGGCCGTTACAGTTATAAGCGGTGCCCTTCTTTGGGTTTCGCTTCTGGCCGTAAACGTGCAGACCAGCCTTGCAGTTGCTACGGTGGCCCTCGTGGGTACAATGCTTATATCATTCCTTACAATGCTTCCTGGTTCCCTTGGGTCCGGCGAAGTGATACTCGTGGCCTTCCTTGTTGCGTTTGTCGGGGCGTCTCGCGGTGACCTTACGTCCGCAGTTCTTCTCAGGAGGGTGCTGGAATCGTTTATGTATATATTTGTAGGAGCCGGGATAGTTGCAACTATGTCAGAAAAGGTTTTAGAACTGTAGTTTATTCTTCCAGCCTGTATATCTTTACAAAGTCGTTTCTGAACACCTGTTCAAAGTTTTCGAGGCCTTCTCCTTCTTCGAAATACATCCGTGTGAACATAGAGTCTTCCTGGAACTCGGGTATGTACGTTACCATGTAGTACTGTGGATGTACCCACAGGGTTCCCGATATAACGTTCTGCTCATCCTCGAACATCCTCTCCTTAAGTTCTCCGTTCTCGTAGTACATCATCCTTTCGAACGTTCCCTTTCCTTCGGCGGTCTCGTATACAGGCACGAAGCTATCGTTCACCATCTCCAGACGCAGGCCTCCCTGGTATACCAGACTGTCCTGGGTCTGGTCCTGATATCTCATCTGAGAGTAAAGCGGGCACTGGGGGTCGCCTCCCATACAACCCGTGGAGAAGTACTGTGGCCACTGGTACTTGCCTATAAGATCCTCGGAGGCTATCCAGTACACCTCTGAGGCCTCTCCCTGGTATTTTTCCAACAGTTCCACCATCCTGCTTTCACTGTCTGTTACAAGCATCTCACCGAGGTCGCTTATTCTCGTATTCAGACCCCATTCACAGTGTTCCTCGAAACAGTGTGATCCATCGGCCATGTTCCTCCTCTGGCCGAGACCTGTTATCCTATGTCCAGGGTCCCACCAGGAACCGACCACGGCGTCCTCGTTGGTTTCGTGTTTCATGAACTCATATGCCTCCATCCAGTGGCTTTCCAAGGCAGTATCCGGCTGTGCCGACGCCGTTTGTATTCCCTGGGACACAACAAAAAGACCGGAAAGTACTATTACAGCCAACATAACTGCCCTAGCTATGTCTGGAACATCGCCGTCGTCCTTGAACAGTAAAAGAAATGCCGTCAAAAGTGCACCGAGAACTACGGCAGCTCCTGGACTCATAAGAGAGAGGAAAAGTGCAGCTAGGAAACCAAAGGATATTATGGGTGCATATCTACCCATCTCCTTGAGTCGTCTGTATATCTCGGCAAGTGCAACACCACTTGCAACCGATATCGCAGGGGCAAATATTAACATGAACCTTATTCCTCTTGTCACGAAAAAGAAAGTGAACCCTGCCCAAGTAAACAACAGGGATCCGAGTATCCTTTTTCTCTTGAGTAGAAGGACCACGCCCGGCACCAGGAAAACAAGTGCTGCAGAAGTTCTTCCGTAAAGATCTTGCCAGCCGCCTCCCAGTACATCCAGCGGCTGCAACTCCGCTACGGATATATTGACTATCTGCAAATCCGTTGGATTTAGAACAAAGGCAGTGTAACGCCTCAAAACTGAAAAGGGTTCCACGCCAAGGAGGTGGCTTATCCCGAGTGCCACAACAAAAAGACCAGCGGAAGGTATGAACAGCTTCAAAGAGGGACTAAGGGCCATTTTAAACCTTTCTGCTATCGGCGGAAGGGATCTGTTTTCCTCGGGTCCTTTCATCCATTTGTCCCGACCGAAGAGTGAGATCACAAGGAAGTATATGAATATCGATCCTAACGACAGGACGCCTATATACCATCCTTCGGTCCATGATATACTGAAAAGTATGAGGGAAACGGCTGTGAGGCTATATGAGAGAAGATCCCTCCTCTTAAAGGAACGTGCAAACAGGTATATTGTAAGCACGGAAAAGAACAGTACAAATGGGTCTGTGGAATAGAATCCTGCAGAAGTCCTTCTTATTGCTGCAGGTATCGCTGCCATGAAAAGCGCCGATAATATGCCGGCTTCTTTCCCTGCAAACTCCTTCCCCGCAAGATATGCAGGTATTGTAACCGCTGCTCCGTATAACGCCGTGGAATACTTGGCAACCTCGAGCAGAGAATCTGCGATACCTCCGAAGGCCATGTATAGATAGGCGGTCAGATGGTACATCACGAAC
>PWFY01000031.1 GCA_003554235.1 Candidatus Aenigmatarchaeota archaeon | reverse complement strand
GCCCAGGTGGTTTATTCCAATGGATCTATATCCTGCAAATTCAAGTATCCTGCAGATCGAGTCACCTATTATCGTCGACCTCAGATGTCCGATGTGTAGAGGCTTACCTATATTAGGAGAAGAGTAGTCTATAACCACGTTTCTGTTTTTACCTATAGCCATGGAACCGTATTTTTGGCTCTGGTCGGTTATTTTTTTGACAACAGCTTCCGAGTAACTTTGTCTGTCGAGAAAAAAGTTTAAAAATCCATGTCCTGCTGCTTCTATCTTTTGGATATGCTCCATGTCTTTATCTTCTATTTTTTCAGCGACTTCCTCGGCCAGTTTGTACGGCTTCATATCCTTTCGACTGGCTTCTCTCAGGCAAGCGTTTGTGGAGTAGTCTCCGTGACCGGGGCTTTCTGAAACTTCCAGCCTGACCTCGCAGTCTAAATAGTCTTCGATACTTTTCTTCAGCTTTTCCTCAAGCTCTTTCATGGTCTCTAATAGTTTAAAGTTGTTTCGGTTTTCCAGGAGACTTCATGCAAGGTCTTTTTCAAAATACTCTGCCATCTTTTTTCTGAGCCCTGGTTCTTCCTGAAACAGATGAAGCGAGTGGTTAGAAGTAGCTATTGTGAGCCCTTCACTTACCTTCTCTGCCAAATGGCCAGGAATTCCTTCTTCCTTCAGAGTTTCCTTGTTGTCGTAAAGAAGGTCTCTGACGAAGTCTAGGGCTGTAGTCCATTCACGGAAGTATTCTGCGTACCACTTTCCATCTTCTATGAGAAGATTATGCCGGCCTTCATATCTTTCAATGAACTTTTCAGAGTTCTTTATATCGAATATTGGAGGTCCGGGTCTTTTATCTATTCTGGGCAGTTCGTCTACTTCTAGTTCCAGGATGAGTATGCATTTTTCCCCGTCACTCCAGGCGTCCTTTCTCAGGACCGCGAAACCTTCGTTGTCCAGCATCTTTTCAATACGTCTGCACATCTTTCTCATCTGTGGATACAAAACATCGTCATGTACCTCAGGAGCGTTGAACTTTACCAGCATAAAGTCCGTGCCTCTTTTGTCTATTTTATTTTGAATTTCGTCCATATCCAGTGGTTTCAGGTCTTTACCGAGAAACGTATCTTTGCCCGGGTTTTCTGCGAACTCCTTTATCCTCTTTTTGAAAAGAAAAAAGTTTTCATCTGAAAGTACAGATGCAACGTTCCTGTCTTTATCCACGGGATCAACAACTATCAGACAGTCGTCTTTGAACTTTTTCCTCCTTAAATAGCTCTTTGACTTGAAGTGGTCTTCAGGATCCAATACCTTCCCTGGATTCCATTTCACCGCCTCTTCAACAAGTTCCTCAAAGCTCCCGTACTCGGCTATTAGTATTTCAGAAAGATAACCTGAAAATCCTTTGGTTTTCAGATCGCTGCCATACATTCCATGCTCCTTTGTAAACTTTTTGAGAATGCGGACCTGGTCCCTCTGTTCATCATCGAGGTTGTCTTCAACCCACCTGACATGCCAGGGCGTTCTATCGACGCTACTCTTTATGTTACCAGGATCTGTGTCATATGCAGGAACTATATCTATGTCGAAACCTTCCACATGGCCTTCTACATATGGATGTTCTGCGTAGGCCAGGTTCCAGCTACCTCCCAGCTCTTCTATTATTTTTTTGCCTACCTCAAGGCCTTTCTCTTCAAGAGTATCTGTATCTACTTCTTCGTTGAAAAGTAGGAAGAGATCTACGTCCTTTTTGTCTTTTAGCCATGTGTCTTTGGCGATAGATCCACAGAACATGGGCTTGTACTCATACTCATCCTCAAGCTCCCTTGTCTTTTTTTCCAGCATCTGACATAATTTTTTGAGTTTCTTAATCTCATTTAGTCCGGGTATTACTTCCTCAGATATCTCCCTTAAAACATCGTTCATGAATATCAAGGTTTATTTCTCCTCCTATCAATAAAAAGTTTTATTTCTACCTGAAAACGACGATTGACGAAAATCATAAAGTTTTAAATAGTGTCAAAAGAATATATGTACAGTATTAGATATACTTTAGGATAGAAAATTTTTTATATAAATACAAAATCACTCCTGAACAGTAAATACATCAACCCAAAGCTTTATATAGTAGCAATACAAAGTTATGTTTGATTACTACCAAATGGTGAAAAATTAATCTGATAATATGTCAACCCGTGAAAAAACTGCAAAAACACAGAAGGTGTGCCCAGAATGTGGGTCTACAAGCTTTGAAGAAAACCAGTCTAGAGGAGAGATGACCTGTTCAAAGTGTGGGGAGGTTATAGAGGAATCTATGATCGACATGACCCAGGAGTGGCGTGCCTTTGATCAGGAGCAGAGGTCCAATAGAGCCAGGACTGGTGCTCCGCTAACACCAACAAAACATGACAAAGGCGTGACCACAAAAATTGGTAAAGGACCAGGCGAACTCTTCAAAGTAAGTCCAAACCAAAGGGCCCAGTATTCCCGTTTAAAGAAATGGCAGTCCAGGATAGTTGAATCCAAAAACAGAAATCTTTCGTTTGCCCTTTCGGAGCTGAAAAGACTTGTTTCGTATCTCGGGCTGCCTGAATCTGTACATAGAGAAGTAGCCATACTGTATGAAAAGGCTGTTGACAAGGGATTAGTAAGAGGACGTTCAATGGAAGCCGTGGTGGCAGCTTTGATATATGCTGTAGCAAGGCAGCATAAGACTCCAAGAACCCTGGACGAAATAACAGAAGCATCAGGAGTTGACAGAAGAGAGATAGGGAGAACCTACAGATATGTATGCAGAGAGTTAGGGATACGGATACTGCCTTCACAGCCCGAAGACTACATTCCGAGGTTTTCCACCATGTTAGGGCTATCGGACAAGGCACAGGCAAGGGCCTTGGACATACTTGAAAAGGCCAAGAGCCACGAAATAACCTCAGGCAAGGGTCCTGTTGGTGTCGCTGCTGCAGCTCTCTATATAGCTGCTGTACTTACAGGCCAGAAGAAAACACAAAGAGAGGTTGCGGATGTTGTGGACGCCACCGAAGTTACCATACGTAATAGATACAAAGAGATAGTAGAAACACTTGGAATTGAGGATGAGGTTGAAAAGAAGGTCAAGGAAGACGAAAAAAACAAGAACTGAGACGTACTTGAATTAGAATTTCCCGGTGTGGGGTGTGTAATATGAGAGAACTAAAAGAAGCTGTTAAAGTGAAGAAGCCGACTGTGGTTAGAGAGGGGGATACCGTAGAAGAATGCTTCATGTACGAAGGCATGAAGGAATGCTTCAACGACAGATGTTTCTGGAAGAAAAATGGCGAGTGTCCAATAGCCAGTGCTATTGAAGAAGAAGACAGCGGTAAGAAGGAGCCTGCAGAAGCCTGGTAGTTATTCAAAAACTCTGACCACGTCTTTAAATTCTGCTTCAGTTTTAACTGCTGTCGGTGAGTAGATGGAGCGTGTTGTTTTGAAGCCCTGTCCCTCCAACATTTCTATTATCCTTTCCATCTTCTTTAGATTAAATCCCTGTTTTTTGGCGATGTAATGTATGTCGTAATGGTATGGGATTTCCTGATCATTTTTTAATTTCTCGACGAACTTTCCTTCCCCATAAAATCTCCTTTTTCTACCCTCCTTCATTGTTTTTTCGCAGAAATTTTCGTTGTTGAGCTTATCCATATATACCTTTACATATTCAGTTCTTTTTCCACAATTAGGGCATTTCTCGGCAAGCATATCCTTTCTCCAGCCACAGCTAAAACAATGGGAAATATGGCCGAAGTTACGAAAGTTTTCCTGTACTTCTGTCGCGCCTTTTATAACTTCGCCGAATATGCGTGCGTAATGTTCTCTGGAGTAACATATTTTTGGATAGAATGTCTTCTTATACCGTCCCAGGCTTTCTATTATAGAAGAAACCAAAATCCTTAGCCCTAGTTCTTTGTTATAGTCTGTGTTCATACTTTTTCTTCCGTATCTACGTCTTGAGACCCTTGGATATGTTCCAAAAAATGAAGATGTATCTGTTGCTGTTATGCTTAAAAAGCCATCTTTCCGGATGGAGCTTGCAGCTGCATCCAGAAATTCAGCAGGCGATCCAAAGGGATCTAAGTCAATAAAATCAAACTTCTCTTCCCTTAGCAGAACGGCCGCATCCATTTTTCTTGTTTCACAGTTAAGGTTGTTTATTTTTAGATTCTTTTGAATTAAGTTGGCAGCCTGCTCGTTTGCGTCGTTCAACCAGACCTCCGGAACCTCACCTTCTTTTTTGTACCTTATACCCCGGACACCGGAAGCGGAAAGGGCATCGCACGCCTTTTCAGGCTTTGTCACAGAAGCAACAGCCACCGACAGGTTTCGATCGAACTTCATCTTAGGATTGTAAAATACGTCTTTGTCGTATATCCTACCTTCGGGAACTTCTATTTCAACCTCACCCTCCTTTATTTTTTCCATGGGCAATAGTTTTCACCTTCAGACTTAAAATTATTTGATTGGGAAAACAATAAGTATATTGCAAACAAGGCTCAGTTTGATATTATGGGGTACAGGATAAAGACTATGCTACTCTTGGTAGTACTGACCCTTCTACTCCTGGGTGTAGGCTGGTTGATAGGTCTGTGGATGGGTATATCACCGCCTATGGCTATAACCGGGGCCTTCTTTTTTTCAATACTGCTTAATTTTACTGTATACTGGAAATCTCATAAGTGGGTTCTGAAGCTCCATGGCGCTGAGATAGTAAGCGAGAAAGAAGAGCCCGGGCTTCACGAGATGGTCGAGAGATTGGCCGAAAATGCGGATCTCCCTAAACCTACGGTAGCTATAACAGATGACGACAAACCCAATGCTTTTGCTACAGGCAGAAATCCACAGAACGCCGTAGTTGCTGTAACAAAGGGCCTTATAGAGAATATACCCGAGGACGAGATAGAGGCGATCCTTGGGCATGAAATGGCACATATAAAGAATCGTGATATGCTGGTAAATACAATGGCAGCTACCATTGCAGGAGCAATAGCCTACCTTGGAATGATGGGAAGGTTTTCGATGTTTTTCGGAAGAAGAAGGGGAAAGGGAGGTGTCCTAGCACTTTTGGCCCTTATAATACTTCCCATAGCTGCAGCAATAGTGAGGATGTCTATAAGCAGGAAGAGGGAGTATGGAGCGGATGAAGAGGGCGCAGAAATATCTGGTAACCCGGCTGCTCTTGCAAATGCACTGGAAAGAATTCAAAAGATAACTGAAGACAGGAAAAAAAGAACGAGGGGCAGGTCAAACCAGAGAGGAAACATCGCCATGTCACATATGTATATCCACAACCCATTTTCTGCTGGTGGGATGGCCAGACTTTTTTCAACACACCCACCTGTAGAAGAAAGAGTTAAATTTTTGAGGAATTTTTCAGAACAGATGTCTTAAATCCGAATCAGGAAGCCTTCCTTTGTAACCTATAATCGACTTTTCACCGGCTTTGATCTTATAGTCATCACTTAGAGCTTCTTTGTATTTATCAACATGGTCGACGTTCTGGTGGCTGCAGATTTCAATTCCTATAAAGTCTGCCTCCAAGGACTTCTTATTGTTTTCTATCAATTCATCTATAAGAGAGATATCATTGCGTTCAGCTTGTCCAGCGAATATTTCATTATAATGTTCCTGGTACTTTTTAGGAATTCTTTCCAGGTTTTCTGGGTCCTCCAGTACCGTTTCTATTTCAGGGTCAATTGCTTTGATATTTATGTTCTTCCTGTCCCGAAGTCTGTATGAAGCCTCCTTGGAATAGTTGGGATTTTTACCAGTCCCTAAAAAAGCAATCTCATAGCCTTTATCTTCATTGAAATTCTCCTCTACAAACCTATATAGATGTTCTTTGAGAGGGTGGTGTTCATTGTACGAACTCTGAGAATTGTCCCTGCACATCTTCATGGCCATTATAGCGTCTGGAGTTTTCAAGTTTAACACCAGTTACTATTATATAGTGATTAATATATATAAAACTTGCCCAAATGTCGGGACTACAGTAGTAGAGTATAAAAGAGTCAAGGCAGGTATGTCTGTCAAAAACTTATCGAGCATCCTAGGGGTGAAAAGTTATTTGGGCTGCCGTATGAGACCTGGCATGAATTGATGGTTGCCAGAAAGAAAGGATTCGATTAGTGTGGTTATCTTTGTTTTCCGTTCTTTGTTCTTGGTGCAGAACTTTTCAAAATACTTAAGTTTTCAGATTAAGTTGTTTTTTAGATGAACTTATGGAACAGAAGATCGTTTCTATGGACCAGGATAAGTTTTTAGACGATGAAAACGCCGAGATTGCAAGAGATATCTTTGAGGACTTTGAGTTTATCAATGACTTTCAAAAGCTTCCGTGGACTCCAAAAGAACCTGAGAAAATCGAGAGATTAAGAGTTAGACACGTGGCATTGGGAACGGCAGTGGGAAAATGCCTGGAACCTATATTCAAATACGAAGACCTGAATGAGCTATCCAAGGAGAGTGTAAAGGTTCTTGAAGATCTCGGTATTAAGCCACCGGATTTCGAAGAGATGTATCTTCTTAGAATGGACGAAAACGAAAGTTTTATAGAAGATTTACTGAATCCATTTTTTGAGTTTGCTAAGGAAATGGATTATCTTTTTGAGGATAAAAGTAAAGTCGAAAGTTTAGAGCAAGAGTACAAGGAAAAAATACAGAAGGCATGTGATGAATATGAAAAGACCTTAGAAAATTTCAGAAGTAAAAGGAAAGAACGCGAGGAAAGCACGAAGGATAAAATCAGAGTTTTGATACCAAATCTTTCTCTTGAAGGTATTTTTCCCACAGAGGGTGAAAAATCGATACATTTTGGGGGCGAGCTAATATATTCAGATAGAACCCGTGTTGATGGCAGTGATTCTGAAGCTTTCTTCCAAACTGAAAAAAACGATAAGACATTTTCGCTTATTTTGAATGATTCTACTGAAGGAGTTGCGAAGACTTATTCTGTCGGTTTTTCTAATAAAAATATAAGAGAAGTTGGGTCTGTACCTGCTGTCTGGTATGATACTATAGAGGGTTTGGATAAAGTTAAAGAGATGAAAGATCCGATACATCTCTATGAAGAAACGCCCGAAATTTACGGTGGTTTTGCATTTGGAGTTAGGACACATGACAGGGATTTTGCAGAAAAAATATACCTTTCTCTGGACAAAGAGAAGATGGAGGAAATTTCTGAGACCGAGGAGTATTCTTCAGCTGAAGATAATCTGAAGTTCGATTATATAGCTTCTGAAGAGAGTTCTCGAACCCCTCCATCTAGAATGAACAAGAGAAAGAAAGAAGCTTACGAAAAGAATCACAAAGAATACCAGGAAAGCATTTCCGATCTCCGAGATTTGATGATCGAAGAACTTAGCCTATAACTTCCTTGCCGTCCATGTACGGTCTTAGAACCTCTGGTATTTCAACGCTTCCGTCTTTCCTTTGATTCTGCTCGATTATAGCTATCATAGTTCTACTTGTTGCCAAAGCAGTGTTGTTCAATGTGTGCACATAACCCTTGGGTGGCTTCCCTTCCCCTTCTCTGTACTTTATTTCGAGGTTCCTGGCCTGGTAGTCGAGGCAGTTGGAGTTTGATCCCGTCTCGTGGAAATTTCCATCGGCCATCCAGCACTCCACGTCGTATAGCTTGGCGGCCTTGTCGCTTATATCGCCTGTGCAGGCATTTACCACCCTGTAATGTAGACCAAGCTTTTGGTACAGCTCTTCGGCGTTTTCCTGCAGCTCTTCGAAGCAGTCCCACGATTCTTCGGGCTTGCAGAATACAAACTGCTCAACCTTGTTGAACTGATGCATACGGTACAAACCACGAGAATATTTTCCGTGTCCACCGCCTTCTCTTCTGAAGCATGGGGAAACAGCACACAGCTTTACGGGAAGCTCTTCCTCGAGGAAAGTTTCGTCCTGGAACATTCCACCCACGGGATACTCAGAAGTAGGTATAAGCCAGAGATCTTTGTCCTCTACTTTGTAGGACTCCTCGCCTGTTCCGTCTGTAGCTCCGGATATGCCTTCGTATACTTCCGTGTTAACAAGATACGGCGGCTGGATTATTCTGTAGCCTTTTTGTTTTAGAAAGTCCAAGGCAAACCGTTGTAGTGCCAGATCAAGCTCGACCAGTTCTGCTTTCAGAAAGTAGAAGTCGGATCCTGCTACCTTGGAACCCCTTTCCACATCCAATAGACCTTTGTCTTCCAGTATTTCAGTATGAACCTTCGGCTCGAAGTCGAACCCCGGTTCCTCACCCCACCTCCTTATTTCGACATTGTCCCCCTCTCCTTCGCCTTCCGGGACCTCTTCGTTCAGTATGTTTGGTATTTTTTTCAGGAGCTCATTCCTTTTTTCCTTACTTTTCTCCAACTTTTCTTCCAGCTCCTCCAGTTTCTCCTTGACCTTTTTCATCTCCTTTATTTCGTTCTCCGCATTCTTTCCCTTCTGTTTCATCTCTGAAATTTTCTCCGTTTTTTCGTTCCTTTTCTGACGGAGATCCTGCACCCTTTGTAGTGTCTCACGCCATTCTTTGTCTGCTTCCAGAACCCTGTCGACGGTTTCCGTTGGTTTACCTCTTCTTTTTTGTGACTTCTTTACCCTATCAGGGTCTTCTCTCAACAACTCTATGTCAAGCATGAGTAAAAATTGGTGGTTGTAGTTTTTAAAGCTAGATTCATATGGTCTTTTCTTGTCAGTTCTCCAACTGAAAAGTTATTTAAATACAAAGGATAAATCCTAAGGGTGAAACTATGCCGAAGCTTGATGAAATTTACAATTTTGCAGTAGAGGAAGGAAAGAGAGAGGACCCCAGAGATGAGGAAAAGATCAAAGAAATCCTCGAGAAGAGGAAGGAGAAGTACGAAGAGATGGAAGGGAAGAAAAAGGAACACTACGACAAGGACCGTCTGGAAAACCCCTTCGACGATTCAAAGGTGATATACGCCGGTGGAAGAGAGGTAGAGAAAATTGCAGTGGGTATAGACATCGAAACACAGGATCTAATACTTATAGACAGACTGAATGAGAAAGGTGAGGGTATAGACGCGGCCTTCGGAGATCATCCCGAGGGAAGGGCTTTGGCAAACCTACATAATGTTATGGGGCTACAGGTTGATACACTCGAACAGGCCGGAATACCTGTTTCCCAGGCCGAAGGCATTGTTAGGCCGAGGGCCGAGGAGGTAAAGAAGGGTGTGCATGCGTCCAACCATCCCAGGGCACCACAGACCGCAGAGCTTCTCGATATTCCCTTTATGACTCTGCATACTATATGCGACAACCATGCATACCAGTTCATGAAAGATCACCTGAAAAAAGAAGATCCGGAAACACTTGGAGACGTTGTCGACACTGTACTTCAAATACCGGAGTACGAGTGGTCACTTGACTATGATATGGGTCCCGAGGTCTTTGCCGGTAGCAAGGACAACAGGGCCGGGAAGATAGAGGTTCTAGGTTTCACAGGAGGTACATCCCTCAAGGAGGATCTTATAGAAAAGATGGTCGAGTCTGGTATAGATACCCTGGTCGTTATGCATGCTCCGAAGAAACAGATAGAAAAAGCAAAGGAAGAAAATATAAACATAATTTCTGCTGGGCATATGCCCTCTGATTCACTCGGGATAAACCTTTTACTAGATAAGGTACAGGAGGAGTTTGATGTAGAAATACTTGAACTGTCGGGTTTCAAGAGAGTGGAGAGAGATTGAGGTTTAAAACATGTCGTCTTTAAAGTTTTTGGGAGGTTGTAATGAAGTTGGGAGGTCAGCAGTTCTTTTGGACACGGGAGCCGAGAAGATGCTCTTTGACTATGGCATCAAGCTAAATGGTCCCGAAGTAGAGGAGTCGGTAAGCAGGCCCGAAAATGTCAATCTTAAGATAGATGGCGTTTTATTGACACATTGTCATCTTGATCATTCAGGCCTCGTGCCGAGGTTGTATAACCAGGGCTACAAGGGAGAATTTTTTTCAACTGCAACTACCTTTGATCTTTCAAAGACACTTTGGAAGGATTCTATAAAGATAGCCAAGATAAAAGGAAGAGAACAGGATTTTCTTGAATCGGACATCGAAAAGGCAACAAGGAATCACAGGAGAGTTACCACTGGACAGACCTTTCCTGTCGGCACATCTGATGTCTCTATATACGATGCTGGACATGTGCCTGGAAGCTGTTCCTTCTTTGTAGATACAGGCGAAGAGACCGTACTTTATACAGGCGATATAAATACCATAGATACAAAGCTGATGAAAGGTTCTGACCCAGACTATCCTGATACCGATGTATTAATAACAGAATCTACATACGCCGACATAGACCACAGTCCAAGAAAAGAACTTGAAGATAAGTTTATCCAACGGGTTAAGGAAAGACTTGCAAAGGATGGTGTTGTTTTGGTGCCTTCTTTTGCAATAGGCAGGAGCCAGGAGATGCTTCTGGTTTTACATGAACACGGAATAGAAGCTCCCATATATCTTGACGGTATGGCTGTAGAGGCAACGAAGAAGATATTGAGATATCCGGAGTTTCTGAGATATCCCGATGAACTCAAAGAAGCCTATCATAACGTCAGAACACCCGGAGATGACGATGAAAGGAAAAGAGCTCTTGAGGGCCCGAGTGTAATTGTGACAACGGCTGGAATGCTTGGTGGCGGTCCCTTCGCCTACTATATAGAAGAAATATACAACGAAGAGAACTGTTCTATACTTATGACAGGTTACCAGGTAGAGGGCACTGCAGGCAGAAAACTACTTGACACTGGCATATACAAACCAGACGGTCCTGATCTGGACGTGCAGTGTTATTATGAGCTTTTTGATTTCTCGGCCCATGTCGGCAGGAAGGAGCTGTTTGAGTATATAGATAAAGTGGATCCTAAAAAAGTTATAGCCATGCATGGAGACGAACTTGAAGGTTTTGTAGAGGATTTGAGGAAAAGAGGATACGAAGCAGTGGCTCCCGAAAACGGAGACGAAGTTACTATCTAATCAAACTCTTCTTTAATTTCGTTCACCGATTCTTTCATTCCGCTTTTGTCATGTTCCATTGTTGATCTGAATAGCTTTGCTTCTGCTGATTTTTCTTCGGTCTCGTCCAGCAAAGAACCATCTCTGTACTTCGTTGCTCCGGAAAAGTCATCTATGTAATCTTTTGCTTTGCCGTATGCAATATCTGAAAGAAGTTTTGTTAGACCCATTGTGATCAGGTAGCCCAATGACCATAAAACTTTAAGTAGCTTGCTTTTTTTGACAAGGGAAAATATTAATAACTCTTTGCATCTAATTGTACTTTAGTAGCGTTTGAAGTGAGGGGGTTGGATCAGAACAGAAGCAGACGTTGTACCTACAGGAGGACACATATTTTTTGATGATAGTCTTTACTGTCCTCTCTTTTTTTCTTACGAAAAAACAAAAAACAGAGGTGATATATATCTATTCTAGCCGCGGGCATGATGAGGTATTGTTGGATCAAAAGGAGAGATTTATGGAGGAAGGCTACAGCTTTGAAAAAGGTGGCAAAGTTTCTGGTGAACTGGACAAAATTATTTTAGAGATGACATATCACAAAGAAAATGGCAAGATAGGAGGCGAGCCAGACATATTTGCAATGGATTTCGATGAGGATCTGTACGTGCTTTGTGAAGTCAAAACCTATGATGCGGCTTCGTTTGTAAAGAAGGCTTACAGTCAGCTGGTAAGGGCCAAAAAACACTACGAGAAAATTTTTCCCGGCGGTGATATAAGAACTTGCATGCGACTTGGTGATCAGTTCCAGGAAATACTTGCCGAAAGCGATTCGGATCTAAAGGAAGAGGTAATCAGGGAGTTCGAAAAGGAAGGTATATACGAAACTATATCAAAGGACAAGAAGTTCTATAGAAAGAACTCTAGGCCACACACAGATCAGATACTGGAGCAGGATGGTATAGTATCTGTTTTTGCTGAGAGTAAAGAAGAAAAGGAGATAGCCATCTGTAATACAGTCATGCCTGTAAAAGAAAATCTATGTATTTCTACTATAGAGAGGTTGAAGAACAGAAAAAGGAAGCTCATGGCAGAACACGAGGACTATGAAGTAAAAACATATATCAAGGCCAAGGACGTTGGCTTGAAAAGCGTTGATAGTGAATACGACCCCCGTGATGTAGATTACAGTATAAAGGATGAGATCCTGGATGAGGCACCCCATTATGCTATGTGGGCCAAGGACAAAAATACATGAGGTAGTGGATTATGAGCTCCTTCGATGAAACAGTTTTTAAAGCATTGTCTGAAGTCTCCGGCGGCGAAAATTTGAGGAATTTCCAAGAGGTTCTTGAGGGCCGAGGCTATGACATCGATACATTGGAAAAGGTAGAAGATTTTTACTATGGTATGAAGCTTCCCACGGGTCACGCCGAAGAACAAGCAAATAAGATAGAAGCAAGACTATACAAGGTATACCCTGAAAGACATCTCGAAGGGAAGTATAACAATGAAAGTGTTGATAAACTGCACTCGATTGCTTCAAATGTGAAAAGAAGTAGCAAACACCTACAAGTCCCCTTTTCATATCATTCTGAAATCGAGCTATCTGATTTCAAAGATATGGAGGCCCTGATTTTTGACCATAGTGTTGTCTGGGGAATAATCGATCAATCCAAAAAAATTAAGCTCGAGAATCCCGACATGCTACAGAGAAGGGCTAGAGATAAGGTCGAAGGCATGGCCGAAGAGCTAGAGGACGTTCTCGATGATCTGGATTACGATCTCCAGGCCGTTGATGGGAGACGGATCTTAGATAAAGGCAAAATTTACGAAGAAGTCATCAGATCGCTCAGTAGAACAACCGTTGTATCCTGGGAAAAGCCCCTCGAACTTATTGACAACGTTTTAGAGTACAGAAACAGCGGTGTGAACCTGGATATTCGTCATCCCGATGATATGTTAACAGAAGCCGGCGACTACTGTACAAGGAATGGATACAACAAGCACTATGACTACGAGTTCATAGACTGTCTTGAAGAGATCAGTAGACCCCTGCCTATATCCAATAAATACAAAAACAAGGAGCATCCTTCCGATAGTTCACATAAAGAAAAATCTTACGATCCCGAAGACGCAGCAATCATAGAGGCTGCCGGAGAAGAATACGACAAATTTGCGGTTATAACATACGATTCAGACTTCAAAAACAACAGGGATCTGAAAGATCTTGAAAAGGATGTCGGCTCGGAGTCTGTTCCTCTTTTACCGGACTGCGCTGACTTCATCTTAAAATGTCTGTTTGAGGAAGATATGTTGTAGTATACTATTCCAGATATATTTGTCCAAATCTATTTTTACCTGTCCATTTGTGGAAATCATCTGTTTTAGCGTTCTCTTTCAGATCTACAAGTTGCACGGTCTGTGAGTCCAGCTCGTCTAAGTAGTGTATTGCCAGGGCTTCTGGGAACATCGGTTCCTTAACGGCGCCGTATTCGTTCTTTCCGTGGTGCGAAACTATTATGTGAAGGAGCTTGTACTTCAGGTTATCGGGAAAGTTTTCCAGCTCTTTTAGTTTTTCCAGGAGTATCTCCTGTCCGAGGGTTATATGGCCGGTTAGAAGGCCTTCCCTGCATTGTTTTATATTTGTGGTGACTTCAAACTCCTTCATCTTTCCTATATCGTGAAGAAAGCATCCTACGGCT
>PWFY01000012.1 GCA_003554235.1 Candidatus Aenigmatarchaeota archaeon | reverse complement strand
TTAAGACCATAAGCGCAGAGCCCGGAACCACACTTAGAAGAATGAGGCGCAGACGAGATTTTGGAAACAGGCTGAAGACATCAAACATAAAACTAGTACTGGAGAGGGGTTAGAATGACACTTGAAAAACAGTTTGTTGAAAAAGGAATAAAGAAAAACCAGCTCGAGGACTTTTTTGAAAGGGAGTATCCTAGAGCAGGATACACTGGCTGTGATATACAGAGAACCCCGATGGGAGTAAAGATAACCATATATGCAGACAAACCCGGCCTTATAATTGGGAGAGGTGGTGGAAGGATAAACGAAATAACCGAAAAGCTCGAGAAGGACTTTGGATTTGAGGATCCACAGATAGACGTCCAGGAAATAGAGAAGCCGGAGCTCGATGCGAGTATAATGGCCAAGGAAATAAAAAATGCAATAGAAAACGGCGCAAACTATAGGAGGGTGGCCAGCGGCGTTCTAAGAAGTATAATACAAAGAGGTGCCGCCGGGGCTGAAATTTCAATCTCCGGAAAGCTTTCCGGTGCAAGAGGAAGGACAGAAAGATTCCAAGATGGATACATGAAAAGTTGCGGGGAGCCTGCAAAGAGACTTGTAGACAAAGCAGTCAAACACGCAAAGACCCTTCCAGGAACAATAGGAGTCAAGGTAAAAATAATGGAAAGTAAGCCAGAAGAAGAGTTTGGTGGTACCGAGGAAAAGGTGGAAGTAGGTGATGAGAAGGAAGGTAAGGGTTTCGAACTGACTGAAGAAAAGATAAACGAAATAGTTGACTCGTCTATAAGCGATGCTAAAAAAAGTATAGAAGAGGTTGAAAAAAATCTAGGGATTGAGGAATACAAAAAGATTCTGGACTATGAAATGGACGATAAAAAAAGAAAAGGCATGATGAAGTTCCTGAAAAAGAAAATAGATGGGCTTGAGGAAAGTGATTGAAATGGCAATACTAAAAACAGAAGAGATGGATGAAATGGACGAAAGTGAGCTGGAGGAAAGACTGGAGGAACTACAGCTTGAACTTTCAAAAGAAAAGGCACAGGTTAAGATAGGCGGAGTTCCTGAAAACCCTGGTAAGATGAACGAAATAAAAAGAACAATAGCAAGGATAAAGACAAAGCTGTCTGAACTGTGAGGTGAAAATAAATCGCTAACTGCCCCGACTGTGGACTGCCTGAGGAACTATGTGTTTGTGACACTATAGCCAAGGAGGAAAAGAAGATCGAGGTCCGCAAAACAAGAAGAAGCTACGGAAAAGAACTGACAGTGATTGAAAACGTTTCAAAGGACATGGACCCCGAAAAACTTGCAAAAAAGCTCAAGAAGGGCCTCGCTTGTGGTGGTACATATAAAGAAGATAGGATTGAACTACAAGGCGACCACCTTAGAAAGATAGAAGACCTCTTGGTCGAAGAAGGCTTCCCAAAAAGCAAGATAGAGATAAAGGGTTGACATGAGAAACCTGGAAAACCTTCCAAAACACGAACTCATAGGCCTGGAGGTAGAGGTAATCAAAAGTGAAAACGAATGTGAAGAGGGCATAAAAGGAAAGGTGGTGGACGAAGGGAAAAACGTTTTAAAAGTTGAATGTGAAGGTGTTGAGAAAACTGTACAAAAAAGAGGCCGTGTCTTTAAATTCGCCCTGCCTTCTGGCAAAGAAGGTAAAGTAAAGGGCGGTGCAATTTCGGGCAGGCCCGAAGAAAGGATAAAAAAAAGATTGAGAAAGTGGTGATGAAATGGCTTTAGGACTTGGTGTTGAAACACCAGAAAATGAATGTGAAGACGAAAACTGCCCATTCCACGGGCAGCTTCCTGTTAGAGGTAAGACCTTCGAAGGTGTGATTGAATCAAAAAATGAAAAAACTGTGACAGTTAAATGGCAATACTACCACAAGGTACCGAAGTATGAAAGATACATGAGAAAAAATACAAAAATCATGGCCCATTGTCCTCCCTGTATAGAGGTAGAGGAAGGCGATGGCGTCAAGGTAGGAGAAACGAGACCCATATCGAAGGGCAAAAACTTCGTGATAATAGAAAGGGTTGGTGATTAGATGAGAGCTATAGGAAGTAAGGTAACAAAGGGTATAAATGTTGGAGCTAGAATGGAATGTATAGACAACACAGGTGCAAAAGTTTTGGAAGTAACTTCTGTTTTGAACTACAAGGGAACACGTTCAAGACAGCCAAAGGCAGGTGTAGGTGACATAGTTCGTTGCTCGGTAATAAAGGGGTCGCCTGAGATGAGAGAAGAAACGCCGACGGCTGTAATAGTAAGACAAAGAAAGGAATGGAGGAGATCAAGTGGAAGAAGAATAAAGTTCGAAGATAATGCAGCTGTACTTATAAATGAAAGAAATGAGCCCAGAGGCAATGAAATCAAGGGCTCAGTTGCAAAGGAAGTTGTCGAAAGATTTCCAGAAATAGGTAAAATAGCAAGGGTCGTGATATAATATGAAAAGTAAAAAACCAAAAAAACAGAGAAAGGAAGCCGCAATGGCTCCTAACCACACGAGGCAGAAGAAGGTTGCTGCTGTACTGGAGCCCGATCTCAGGAAGGAACTGGGTAGAAGGAACCTTCCATTAAGAAGTGGGGATAAAGTAAAGGTCATGAGAGGCGACTTCAGTGGCACAGAAGACAAGATCCACAGTGTTAATCTTAAAAAACTAAAGGTTACACTCGAGGACTTAAAGAAAGAAAATGTCGGTGGTATGGAAGTAAGGCCAAAAATCGATCCGTCTAACTTAATGATAATAGAACCAAACCTTTCAGATGAAAAAAGAGGTAAGATAGTTAAAAGGTCTGGAGGAGAAATATCGGAAGAACTTAAACATGAAAAGAAAGAGGAAAGGATGGAGGAGGAAACAAAGGAAACTGAAGAAAGGGGGTTCAAGTGTGAGATATGTGGCGACACATTTGATTCAAAAAGAGGTCTAAGCATTCACAAAGGAAAAGCACACCCTGACTACATGAAATAAAAGGGGATAGATAATATGACAAAACATCAAAAAGCGTTGTCTTCACCGAAAACATTTCCAATTGAGAGAAAGAACAGATCTTGGGCAATAAAGCCCAGTGCAGGTCCACATCCAAAGGACAACTGCATACCCCTGGGAATAGTATTGAGAGACATCTTGAAATATACAGAAAATGTCAGTGAGGTTAAAAAGGTACTCAAAGAAGGACAATGTGATGTAGACTGTAAACGTGTAAGAGACTATAGATTTCCCCTTGGAATATTTGACACCTTGAGGGTTGGTAAAGAGTACTTTAGGCTTATACCTTCAAAAAAAGGTTTCAAACTGATAGAAATAAGTAAGAAAGATTCCCGGGAAAAGATCTGCAGAATAGAAGACAAAAAATCAATCGGCGATGGAAAACTACAACTCAATCTTAAAGACGGTAGGAACATAACCGTGGAGGAGGATAAATTCAGGGATTTAGAAACCGGGTCCTCTGTAGTCATAGGTCTACCTGAACAAGAAATAAAAGAAGTGATAGACCTAGAGGAAGGTCAAGAGGTGATGATCACGGAAGGTAAGAACAGAGGCGACTTAGCAAAGTTCAAAGAGAAAAAGATACTTAGAGGAAGCAAGAAAAACAGGGTCATTGTACTTGACGATGACGAAGAAGTTGACCTGCCGGAAGGACTTGCTATACCAATAGATTCCGAAAAAATTCAATTAGAGGCTGGTGATTGATCGTGTCCAAAAAAAATCCAATGGAAGAAATAAGGCTAGGAAAGGTTGTTTTGAATATAGGAGCAGGAGGACCAGGCGAGGAACTTGAAAATGCCAAGAGCCTCCTCGAAGGCCTTACAGGAAGAGAAGGGAAGATCACAAAGGCCAGAAGCAAAAGCGCATTTGGCGTTACAAAGGGAAGAGAAATAGGTGTAATGGTAACCCTCAGAGACAACGAGGCAGAGGATTTCATCAAGAGAGTATTCGAAGCAAAGGACGGTAAAATAAGCAAGGAAAGTTTTGATTCACAGGGAAATTTATCCATAGGCCTGAAGGAACACATAGACCTTCCAGGAACCGATTACGACCCGGACATCGGTATCTTCGGGCTCGATGTTGCTGTAACTCTGGAAAGGCCTGGATTCAGGATAAAAAAGAGGAGCATATCAAAAGACATAGGCGAAGACCATAAAATATCAAAAAAAGAAGCAATGAGATTCGTAGAAAAAAAGTACAATGTCGATGTAGGTGAATAAAATGACAAAAAAAGAAGTTCCAAAATGCAGAAGATGTGGAAACAGATGGGGCGTAATAAGGAAGTATGACCTTTATATCTGTAGACAATGTTTTAGAGAGGTAGCAGAAGAAATAGGATTCGAAAAATATTAGGTGGTATAATATGAAACATTCAATACTCTCAGACTGTATGGCAACCCTGAAAAATGCAGAAAGTGTAGGCAAGGAAAGCTGTGTCGTCGAGGCCTCCAAGCTTGTACTTCAATCACTAAAGGTGCTCCAGAGAAAAGGATATATCGGCGAGTTCGAAAAACTAGAGGACAATAGAGGTGGTAAGTTCCGTATTGAGTTACTGGGAGAAATAAACGACTGCAACGTCATAAGACCACGGTTCTCTGTGAAGAAGGATGATTTTGAAAAATGGGAAAAAAGGTACCTGCCTGCAAAGGGAATGGGCTTTCTTGTAGTAAGCACACCAGAGGGTGTGATAACACATGAAGAAGCGAAAGAAAAGGGGACTGGTGGGAAACTGATAGCCTATATGTACTGATGATAATATGAAAAGACATGTCGAAATACCGGATGATGTTGAAGTGGTGGTTGATTCAGGTATTTTGAAGGCTAAATGTGGGGACAAGGAAGTGGTAAACAACTTAACCCATCCGTTAATCGATCTCACAAAAGAAGGTAAAAAGATCTTAATTGAACCGAAGAAAGAAAACGCTAAGTTAGCAAGTATAACAAAGACCTTCGAATCAAAGATAAAAAATGCAATCACGGGTGTTAGGGAAGGGTTTGAATATAAACTAAAGGTGGTTTACAAACATTTTCCCATGGAAGTTAATGTAAACGGTGACAGGCTCGTTGTATCAAACTTTCTTGGTGAAAAGAAAGACAGGGAAGCTAAGATACTTGACAGCGTAGATGTAAAGGTCGAAGATGAGGATGTGATCGTCAGTGGTCCTGATAAGGAAAAGGTAGGTCAAACTGCAGCAAACATAGAACGCAACATGCAATCACCCAATGAAAAAGACAGAAGAGTGTTTGAAGATGGTTTGTACATAGTACAAAAACCATCAAAAGAGGAGAACTGAAAGATGGCAAATAAAAAGTTTAAAAGACAGAACTCGAGCAGAAAGACGAAGGATGCGTGGAGAATGCCAAAGGGACATCACTCGTCCTTGAGGAAAGGCAGGAAAGGCTGTGGGAAAAAACCTTCGCCTGGCTACGGAAGTAAGAACAAAGGAATGCATCCATCGGGCTATTACGAGGTAATTGTCAGAAATACAGAAGATCTAAAAAATATAAACAGTGAAAAAGAAGCAGCAAGAATAAGCTCGAGGGTAGGAAGAAAAAAGGCTGAAGAAATAAGGGAAAAGGCTGAAGAAAAGGAAATAAAAATTTTAAACTGATGATAAAATGTTTTTGAGATTCGACGAAAGTAAATGTCCGCTTTGTGGAACTTTAGGATCAAAATCAGAGATTAATAATTTTTCAAGCTGTCCAAAATGCGGTACAAAGTTCAATGAGTTCGGGCTGATTCATACCCCAAGAAAAGAAATAGATCTCCACTGGACGTAAGGTGTATAAATTGAATCTATCAACACAAAGGAAAATGGCATCCGATGTACTCGGCTGTGGAAAAAATAAGGTATGGGTAGACCCTGATAGGCAAGAAGAGGTTGCTGATGCTATAACAAAGGCAGATATAAGGAGGCTTATACAGAAAGGCATTGTAAAGAAAAAGAAGGTAAATGGACAGTCCAAGGGAAGGGCAAGAAAGAAAAAGAGACAGAAAGACAAGGGCCGCAGAAAAGGCCACGGTTCCAGAAAAGGCAGTAGCCAGAAACGCAAGGAAAAATGGATGTCAAATATAAGGGCCCAGAGAAAGTTACTGAAAAGTTTCAGGGAAGAAGGTAAAATAAGTAAATCCACATATAGAAACCTCTACAAAAAGGCCAAGGGCGGTAGATTCAATTCAAAAAAACAGTTGAAGGGTTACATAAAAAAAGAGAGAATGCTAGAAGAGGGTGAAGAAATTGAGTAGAGGAACAATAAAAAGGAGAAGAAGGGAGAAGAAAACCGATTACAAGCAGAGACTTAAACTGTTAAAAAGCGGGCATCCGAGGCTTGTAGTCAGAAAGACTTCGAACAACACAATTGTTCAGATAATAGAATGGAAAAGGGAAGGGGACAATGTACTTCATCACGCCGAGGCCCAAGAACTAAAAAAGATGGGATGGAAAGGACATACTGGAAACCTACCTGCTGCATATCTAACAGGCTACTTGCTTGGAAGAAGGGCCCAGAAAAGTAGCATAGAAAATCCTGTTCTAGATATAGGCCTACAGAAGAATACCCCGGGAAACAGGATCTACTCCGCAGTACTCGGAGTTTTAGACTCGGGACTGAATGTACCGGCCGGTGAAGAAATGCTTCCTAGTAAGAAAAGAGTCCAAGGAAAGCATATTGAAGAATACGCTGCCGAAATGGATGAAGATAGGCGACAAGAACACTTTTCAAAGATGTTTGACAATGGTTTAGATCCACAAAACATTTCGGAAAACTTTGAAGAGGTAAAAGAGAAAATAGAATCTGAGGTGAAATAAAATGGGAAATGAACAGACAAAGGACTGGGTCCCACAGACCAAACTTGGTAAGGATGTTGTAGATGGAAAGGTAGGATCAATAGAAGAGATTTTCAAGGAAGGTAAGAAGATAATGGAGCCAGAAATAGTCGACATACTGTTACCCGGACTTGACCATGAACTAATCCTTATAGGAGGTTCTCCTGGTAAAGGTGGTGGAATAAGAAGAACTCCCGCAAAGAGAACTGCGAAAATGCACAAAAGTGGTAGAAAGTATAAGATGACTGCGTTTGCAGTTATAGGAAACAAAAACGGTTATGCAGGTTTTGGAAAGGGCCAGGCTACAGGCTCTGGCGCATTCAGAACTGCAATACAGAAGTCTATAAAAAATTCTAAGCTGAATATAATAC
This sequence comes from Candidatus Aenigmatarchaeota archaeon, assembly GCA_003554235.1. Taxonomy (GTDB): domain Archaea; phylum Aenigmatarchaeota; class Aenigmatarchaeia; order PWEA01; family PWEA01; genus PWEA01. The sequence continues at coordinate 6,798 of PWFY01000012.1, read as the reverse complement.
CGATCAGAAGGGGATGTGGGTCCTGGGAATGTGAATGTGCATCTCCGCACTCAATACCTATGGAAATAGAAGGCAAATCCGGTAGTGTTAGATTCAAATTAAAGCCTGCACCAAGGGGAGCAGGACTGGTCGTTTCCGATGAAGTCAAGAAGTTCCTAGAACTTGCCGGGATCAAGGATTGTTGGGGCAAGACCTTCGGTGAGACCAGAACAAGGGTAAACCTAATAAAGGCAGTATACAATGCCTTTCAGAACCTTAACCGTATAAAGATGAAGGAAAAATTCAAGGAAAAAACGGGAACAAAGATAGGTGAAGCCTGATGTATGCTGTGATTCGTATAAGAGGTAAGACCGGTACAAGGGATAAAATAAATGACACGTTGAAAATGCTAAACCTTAATAAGAAGTACAGCTGTACGCTAATTCCTGAAAGAAAGGACTATGAAGGGATGCTGAGAAAGGTTGAAAATTTTGTAACATGGGGCAAGGCAACAAAAGAAACTGCAGAGAAAATTCTTGAGAAGAGGAGCGGGATAGAAAACAAAGACGATATAATAAAGGGACTTGGAGAAGGAAAGACACTCGGCGACATGAAAGTACAAAGGAGCTTTCCGCTTTCTCCACCCTCAAAGGGATTCAAAAAAACAACAAAGAAAATCTATCCCAAGGGATCACTAGGACACCGGGGCAAAGAAATAAACAAGCTTTTAGAGAGGATGGTATAATATGTCAAAAAAGAAAAAATATAGAGGCTCTGGAACACACGGTGGCGGTTCCAAAAAGAAAAGGAGAGGAGCTGGATCCAGAGGCGGTAGGGGAAGGGCAGGTGACAAACACAAAAAGATAAAATATTGGAAAGAAGGTTCAAAGAAAAGGAAGGGTTTCAAAAGACCAGAAGCAGTAACCACCGAACAAAAAACTATAAACATAAAGGAACTTGAAATGAGACTTGATGAGTTCTTGGAAAGGGGGTTTGCGGAGGAGGCCGACGGAAATATAAAATTAAACCTCGAAGAAGCAGGCTACGACAAGTTACTCGGCTCCGGAAAGGCAAGGAGTCCCATGGTTGTGAAATGTAAGAAATTTTCTGAAAAGGCGAAAGAAAAACTCGAGGAAGTAGGTGGAAGTGCAATTGAAATATCGTGACCTCCTCACAGTAGTTCCAGGTATAGAAGGACCGAAGAAAAGGCTGAACTTCAACAACAAGTTGAAATGGACCAGCATCATAGTTATAATATACTTCATAATGGGAAACATAACGGTCTGGGGTGTAGATCCTGTCGGGCTTGAAAGATTTGAGTTTTTACAGACAATAGTTGCTTCGGAGTTCGGTTCTCTAATTACATTGGGTATAGTTCCAATAGTTAATGCTTCAATTATCCTGCAGCTTCTCACAGGAAGCGATATACTCCAATGGGATACAAATACAGCCGAAGGAAAACAGCTTTTCATGGGCACACAGAAACTTCTGGCAATTTTCTTCTGTATTGTACAGGCTGTGGCCTTTGTTTCTTTCGGAGCGGTTCCGGCCCAGCAAGGGGCAACAATGGCTGTAGTATCCCAGATAGCAGTAGGTGGAATACTAATAGTTCTAATGGATGAAGTCATATCAAAGTGGGGATTTGGCTCAGGAGTTTCTCTCTTCATAGCATCAGGTGTTTCGCTTGAAATTGTCCAGAGGCTCTTCAATCCACTCACCGTCGAAGGAACCCTTCCGACCGCTGCGGAAGGAGCAGTTGGATATATACCCCAGGTATTCCAGACATTGGCAGCAGGAAACCTTGTAGAAACCCTGGCAGCACTAATTCCTGTAATGTTCACCGTTCTCATATTTTTCCTTGTCGTTTACCTCAACGGAATGAAAGTAGAAATCCCATTGGCATTCGGTCAGGTCAAGGGATTCGGCCAAAGGTATCCTCTAAACCTACTCTACACAAGTGTGATTCCTATAATATTCACCCACGCAATGCTAGCAAACCTAAACATCATGGGACAGATGTTAGCAGACAGAGGTATGCCCTTACTTGGAGCCTTTGGAGAAGGCGGTATACCCGAATCTGGTCTTCTTTACTGGATATACAGCCCACAGGCTGCCACACCACGTGATGGACTGCTAACAGAGATAGTCGTCAGCCGTATAACTGAAGCACCGCTGCCTGAAGTCACTGTAGCCTGGATACCATACACCATAACGATATGTCTTTTAACTATAGTATTCTCTGTATTCTGGGCAAAAACGTCGGGTCAAGATTCGGAAACGGTAGCAGAAAGGATACATAACATGGGCATGTCAGTACCAGGATACAGAAGAGACAAAAGAATAATAGAAAGGATACTGGACAGGTACGTACCCTATCTTGCAGTTCTGTCCGGTCTCTTCATAGGTCTTCTGTCTGTTTTCGCGGACTTCTTTGGAGCTGTGGGAGGAGGTATAGGCATACTGCTGGCTACGATGATAATATACAAGCTGTATGAAGAACTGGCACAGCAACACATGGAGGATATGCATCCGGCACTAAGGCAGTTTATGGGCAGTTAAATTTTTAACAGTAGAAACAAAGATTAGTTGAGAAAATGGTACTTGAAAACGCTTTGTTGGGCGTACTGTTGATTTCAGTTAGCACGAGCTTTTTGATATCAGTTATTTACAAGATATTCATGGATCAGGAAGAGCTGAAGAACCTTAAAAAGAAGATGAAAGAGCTACAGGAAAAATCCAAGGAAGCAAGAGAAAAGGGCCAGGAGGACGAAGCAATGGAACATACACAAGAGATAATGAGCCAGCAGAGTAAGATGTTCAAGATGCAGATGAAGCCTATGGCAGTTACATTTATCGTAATAATACCTATTTTCTGGCTGGTTCTTCCGGGCCTTTATCCAAGTGCAACTGTGGACGTCAACGGACCCACGAATCTCGAATACATGGACATTGAAAGAGAGGTAGAACTTATAGAAAAGGAACCACTGGAAGTTAAAGTAAACGGTAAAGTCCTCAGAGAAGGAGATGTGTTCGAAATAAACGACTATAAGATCAGATTAGAAGAATATGTTGAAAGAGATGAAAAGCTGGAATTTTTAAGGGTGTCGGTAGAGCTACCACTCTCACTCCCGTTCTTTGGAAGTTCTCTGGGCTGGTTAGGATGGTATATTATCGTATCACTCGGATTTTCGCAGCTGTTTAGAAAGCTTCTAGGTGCAAGGTAGATGCGGGAATTCACATTCAAGGAGGCTGTCATATCTGACCCGTCGTACGGAAGCTATCCTGGTTTAAAACCCATCGAAGAACTTAAGAAAAGGGGTCTGATAATACTGGACAAACCCAAGGGTCCGACCTCACACCAGGTCGCTGGATGGGTTAAAGATATCCTTGAAGTTAAAAAAGCGGGCCATACGGGAACTCTAGACCCAAAGGTAACAGGTGTCCTTATAGTTGCTCTTGAAAAATCGACTAAGGTTGTTCCTCTATTGAAGGATCTTAAAAAAGAATATGTAGCACTCATGGTAACCCATGATGAAGTTGAAGATGGGGCCCTGAGGAAAACACTCGGGAAGTTCCAGGGCGACATAAAACAGACCCCTCCTAAAAGATCTGCAGTAAAAAGGAGGGAAAGGACCAGGTATATCGATGAAATAGATCTAAAGGAAACCGAGGGTAGAAAGGTGCTGATAAAAATAAAATGTGAGGCAGGAACATATGTAAGAAAACTAATCCACGATATCGGCACTGACCTGGGGTGTGGAGCACATATGAAGGAACTTAGAAGAACATCGGTTGGTCCCTTTGGTGAAGACAGATCTGTAAAACTTCAAGACATAAAGGACGACTATGTATTCTTTCAAAAAGGAAAAAACGAAGATATAAGAAAAGACATACTTCCAATGGAGACGGTTGCAGACATTTCCAAATGTATAATAATAAAGGACACTGCCATAGAAGCAGTCTGCAGTGGGGCGAATCTGGGCGCAGGCGGCGTTGCAGCAGTTGAAGAAAATATAGAAGAAGGTGATACAATATCACTGCTTTCTGGAAAGGGCGAAATGGTAGCAGTTGGCGAGGCATGTATGAACAGTAAAGACATAAGTAAGAGTAAGAAAGGCGTGGCTGCTTCTCTGATAAATGTAACAATGGACAGGGAAACCTACCCAAAGGGGTGGAAATAGATGTCAGATGCGAAAAGATTTAAAAAGGTTTGGAGCCATAAGAGTTGTGATGTCTGCCCCAGCTACTGTGGAAAAAATGATGGACATTCTGGCATGTCCAAAGTGCAAAGGAGACGTAAAGCTTAATAAAAAGGAAAACAAGATTGTTTGCCACAGCTGCCGGCTGAAGTTTGCCGTCGAAGAAGGCATACCCAACATGCTTTTGGAAGACGCAAAAAACCTTTAAACGGCAGTAAGCCGGGGTAGCGAAGCCAGGTTCAACGCGCCGGACTTGAGTCGGATCTGTTGAACCGAAGCGTGTGATAATCACGCTAAAAAGATAGGTAATGAAAAGCAAGAGATCCGGTGGGCCGTAGGACCTGTAAAGCGGAAGCCCGCGTGGGTTCAAAAGAAACATAAAGTTTCGGAAAATCCCACCCCCGGCGCCAAAAACCAAAGGGATAAAATGACTGACGGAAGAAGAAACATCCTCAGGATGTTCGACACGGACATTCCAGGGGACTTAAAACTAAGGAACGGTCTGAGACATGTAAAGGGCATTGGCTTTAGCGCAGGTAATGCTATACTCGAGAAAGCAAATATAGACCCTGATAAGTATGTCGGAGATATAACAGAAGAGGAGAAGGAAATGCTAGAAAATCTTGTAGAGGAAGGAGAACTTCCGGGCTACCTTCTAAACAGAAAGAAGGATCCAGACACAGGGGAACATGAAATGCTTGTTTCCACACAACTGGAGATGCAGGAGCGACAGGACATAGAGGCAATGAAAAAGATTGGATCCTACAAGGGATTAAGACACAGACGTGGCCTCCCTGTAAGAGGACAAAAAACCAAATCAAGTTTCCGTGGAAAGTCCACTGTAGGTGTTTCCACGGCGGATATAAAGGCCGAGAAATCTGGTGAATAATATGGGAGACCCTAGAAAACAGAAAAAAAAGTACGAAAGACCTTTCATTCCCTGGGATGAAAAAAGGATAGAAGGAGATGCAGGTCTAATGAGAAGATACGGTCTCAAAAGAAAGGAAGAAATATTAAAGGCCGAAAGCTTCTTGAGAAAGCTTAGAAGGAGGGCCAGGAATGTTGCGGCAGGGGCAGGTGAAAAGGAGGAAGAAGAACTTCTCAAAAAATGTATTGAAAAAGGATTAATCGGAGAGGACGACGAAGTCGGTCAGATACTGAGAATAGAGTTAAGTGACATCCTCGAAAGGAGGCTCCAAACACTTGTTTCGAAGCTTGAAGACGTGAAAACCGTAGAACAGGCAAGACAACTGGTAGTCCATGGCCATGTTAAGGTCGATGATAAGACCATGAGGTCACCTTCCTTTCTTGTACCCCAAGAACTTGAAGATAAAATAAGTGTAAACGAAAGCCTATTGGTGAGTGAATAAAATGGGTATGAAAAAAGGGCTTGTGAATATACATTCATCGGAGAACAATACAATTGTACATGTAACAGACATGTCAGGATCAGAAACCATAAGCAGGTATTCTGGTGGAATGGTGACAGACCAAGATAGAAACAAGGGCACGTCCTTTGCAGCAATGCAGGCAGCCAAAAAAGCTGCAAGAGATGCAAAGGAAAGGGGCATAAAAAAGGTTGATATAAAGGTAAGGGCTCCTGGAGGACATGGATCAAAGAGCCCTGGTTCGGGCGCACAACCCGCAATACGTGCAATAGCAAGAACGGGGATGAAAATAGGTAAGATAGAAGATATAACGCCAATACCCCACGACTCTACCAGAAGGCCTGGAGGAAAAAGAGGTAAGAGGGTATAAAATGAAACTGAAAAAAATAAAAGAGAATGATGGGAAAATTACTTTCAAACTAAGGAACTCAAGCCCAGCAATGGCGAACGCAATAAGAAGAATATCAATGAACCATATTCCGGTACTTGCAATAGAAGATGTTGGTATAATAAAAAACAGCTCACCTGTTTTTGACGAAACGGTGGCTCAGAGGCTTGGACAGGTACCCCTGGACTTCGATGCAGAAAAGTTTGTACCCAGAGAAGACTGCGACTGTGAAGAAGGTTGCATGAACTGTGAAGTACGTTTTTCACTAGAGTCAAAGGGACCCGGGACGGTTTACTCAGGTGAAATAAAATGTGAATCTGAGGAAGTGAAGCCGCTGCACGACAAAATACCCATAACAGAACTCGATGAAGGACAGGAAATAGAGCTTGAAGCAACAGCAAACGTTTCCACAGGAGATGACCATTCAAAACACCAGGCTGCCATATCTTCCTATCAGTACTATCCCATTATAGAAATAGACCAAGACGAACTTTCGGAAGATGAAAAGAAGAGATGTGTAGAAGTATGTCCAAAAGATGTCTTCAAGCTAAAGGACGGTGAGCTGACTGTTTCCAATGAAGAGAAATGTGATCTCTGCAAAGAATGTGTCGAAGATATAGACAACGAAGGACTTATTGTTACAGGAGACGAAGAAAGATTCATATTCAAGGTAGAATCAATATCCTCATTGGACCCCAAGGATATACTACAAAAGACAGTGGAAATATTACGTGAAAGGGCCGATAAAGTAATTGAAAAGCTAGGCTAGCGGGGGTAACCAAGCGGTCAAGGTAAAGATACGACTAAAGGTGCAGGACTTAAGTTTACAGCTTAAGTGTTGAGG
>PWFY01000067.1 GCA_003554235.1 Candidatus Aenigmatarchaeota archaeon | reverse complement strand
GGATTTACATGTGTTCCCTTCCCAAGCTCGCCTGATATATGATGATGATCCAGAACTATGATGTTCTCGGCCTCCAGTTCGTTGACAGAGGGAAGATGACCGGAACCGAGATCCGTGAAAATTATATTTTCCTCGCCCTCTTCCTTGAGTTTTTCTATAAGCTCGGGCCTTATCTGGTTTACTATGGAGAGATGCACCTTCTTATCCTCATGAAGACATGCAGCAAGAATTATAGAGGCAGAAGAGATTCCGTCGGCATCGTAATGTGATACTATCCTTACCTTATCCATATCATTGAACTTCTCGACAGCTTTTCCTAGCAAGTCATCAAGCTCTTCTGGAATATCCATTTTAACACTGTAAAAATTTCGAAACTAACCTGGAAAGACAAACGAACCTTGAAAGAAAAACTACTTCCTTTTGTGAAACTCCTTCTCCGTTTCGTGCTTCCAGTCCTGTGGAATCTTACCTTCTCTCTTGTAATATTTCGCTAGCCTTCTTATCTTGGACTCCGTCTGTTCCAGACCGTGGACAGCGGAAGAATCTCTAGGCTGCTCTTCGAGGTGGTCCCTTATCTTCTCTGACTTCTCGACCAGTTTCCTCAGGTCCTCGGGAATCCCGTCCCTGAGATCGTTCTCCTTAAGAACCTCCGTTATCTTCATATCGAAGTACTTGACAGAAGGTATGCCGTACTGGTCTCTTAGGACTTCTCCTATATCGGAGGGCTCCTTCCCTTGCTCGGCAAGCTCCACGATCTTCTCTTCTATCTCCTCGGGGCTCATGTCGACCCATTGAGGAGGCTTCTCTCTGGGTGGCTTCTTCGAGCCCGAACTGCCGTGTTTCCTTGAATACATTCGTGCCATTTATCATCACACTTTATAGAATCCTTACTAGTTCAGACAAGATATATAAAACTATTCCCACCAGAGCGAGAAACGAACCAACTATAGCGACCAGAACTGGCAGTCCAGGATAAACAGTACCGATTCCAAGGCCAACTACAACCATCACTGCCGCCAGGATTATGATACAGTAGGAAAGGTTCTCCATAAGCTTCCTTCTACTGTCGCCCTTAAGCCAGTCCATAAACTCTCCGAAATCCATACGCTTACCTGTTAACCGGAGTTTTATAAAGTTAAGATATGGCCTTAAAATCGTCCTTAGATTTATAGAAAAATACCATCGTTTCTCCTTCGACATTGTAGTTCCTTACCTTGCCTGCTTTCTCAAAGCCGTTTTTCTGATAAAACTCCTGAGCTCTTTCATTGTCATGCATTGTAGCTACTCTGATCCCATCTAAATCCTTCTTTTTGCAGTAGTCCTCGGCAAACTCAATAAGCCTAGATCCAACTCCTTCACCCCTAGAATCTTCATCTACCCAAAGATTATAGATCTTTAGGGTCAGGTACGGGACAGCAAGAATTATAATTCCCTTTACATCTTCTTCTACGTAAAGAAACTTCTTGTAATGAGGATCGTCGAGCTTCGAGAAGGTCGGCTCCAAGTACTCCGCGTCCTTGTAAAGGTCTTTCACTGACTCTTTGTCTTCAGGTTCATACTCTCTGATGTTTGGAAAGCTATTCATTTTCCATACCCCGTAAAATGTTTTCCTCTTCGATAATTTCCAGGAGTTCTTCGCGAAGACCTTGGAATATTTTCACTTTTTCCCTCACTTCCTCCTCGCTATTCCCCATCCTTGCTATCTGTTGAAGTTTCTCCCAACAATCTTCAGGTTTACGTTCAAGTCTCTCTATCGTAAACGCGGCGTTTTTAGGACCTCCGTAGTACTCTCCGTTAACCGTATACAAGGCTAGAAGATAGCTCTCAAGAGCTCTGTTGAATATTTTGGAGGCTTGGAAGTAGTTATCCCTGGACAAGGCCGCCTCTAAACTCCATCTAGGCCACTCCTTATCCAGATTAATTTTCTCAAGACCGTAGAGAAAATATTTAACCAAGGAAGGATCTGATTCCGGAACCCTCTCTTTTAGTTCGCTTAGTTTGTCCTTTGGATCATAGATTACTCTAGAATAGTACAGGAATTTAATGACATCTTCTATTTCATCCTTGGGAAGCTCTCCTTTTTCATTTAATTTACTGACCAGACTTTCCAAGTATTCCATCTCCACATAATCAACTCCCATGTGATCATCATCTACTTCAATATAGTCTGTATCTTCAAGATACCTCTCCGGAACGTCAAAATCTTCGTTAATTTTGTCTACAACCTCACGGAGAACTTCTTCGCGAGACTCAACAAGAGGAACTTCACTGCATGTGGCGACCAAATCTATATCCGAGTATTCGTCCAATTCGCCGTATACGTAAGAGCCATGAACAGCAATGCTCTCTACGCCTTCCAGTTTTTTGATTCTCTCAAGGACATCCGATCCGAAAGGTAATTTCACCATTTCGCTCATCTTAAATAGAATGTTTGGACTTGAAAGTTTGTAAGTATTCATCGAGTTTCCCAAAGAACCTCTCCCTGTCCATTTCTCCTGTCTTCCTGAAGTTTAAGCAGATCTGTGCAAGCTCCTCTGCATGTTCCGGTGCCCTTTTCACAATCTTCTCAAAGTCCTGGGTGAAGTCCTTTCCCTGGAGTTGTTCCTCGGCTCCCATGAGACGTAGGACGTTCTTGACATAATCCTCAAAGGGCATAGGAAGCTCTTCCTCCTCTGCCTTCTCTCGCTTCTCTCGAAGAGTCTTAACATAGAACTGAGCCTCCTCCTTTGGACTAGCCGCTTCAACATCGAAGTCTTCCAAGCTGTACTTTTTACCCTTTAGATGCTCCCAGTTAGGAAAGGGCTTGATAACGACAGACATAGGAACGTAGTTCGTAATAATTCCCCTCTGCCCTCCTCCATTTAGCTCTTTCAGACTCAGACCTCGGAACCTGATCACTTCACCGTACTTCTCGCTGAGCTCCTTGTTCAGACTTCTTTCCTCATCAAAGTTATACTCCTCGTCAACTATTCCAAAGAAGTCGAAGTCCGAATGCATTTCCTCGGCATCTACGGCCCTGCTCCCTGCGAGGTAGAGAGCTTCTATATTTCCCTCAAGTCTGCTCCAGATATCCTCCGCGATCTCCTGAATCTCTGCCATTGGTTAACTAATTGCTCTGAGTATTTTTAAGAACAGTCTCGTCCCAAAAAGATATATAAATCTTTGCCACTAATAAGTAGAAACAGGTG
>PWFY01000002.1 GCA_003554235.1 Candidatus Aenigmatarchaeota archaeon | reverse complement strand
TTTAACCTCCCGAGGTACACTCATTCAGGTGCTTCCTCATCTTTTCTGGTTCTACCTTCCACCTCTTTGGATTTTCTAAACTGATTTTCCAAGTTTTTTTATCAAAAATGTAGATAAACCCAGTCTTGTCCAGTCCTGCTATCGGAACTCCGTTCCTCTCTATATAAACTACATTACTATAGTCGATGTTCCTTTTGTCCACTTGTACTGCAAGACTGGGGTTGAACTCGTAAAACTTCACAGACCCTTCCTCTTCGTCTATCAGGTAACAGATGTAACAGTGGTCTGCCTTCTCTATGTGTCCTATGGGTTGCCCACCCTCGAAGAATATCATCTGCAACCTTCCTTTGGGTGGTCTTTCAATCATTCTCACTCACCAGTTCTAATACCTTTTCGTCTCGGTCTTCTACTATCCTGTCTATCAAGTTCTTAAGTCCTTCTTTATCCAAAATTTTTCCCATTTTCTCACCTCAGTAGTATTTTTTCTTTATTTCTTTTCCTTTTTTGACTCCTCTCTTAAAGTCCTTCTCCATACCGTTTATCATGTTCTTGAAAAAGTAACTGGCATTTTTGTCCTCTATACCAGCCATAACTCCAAGTGATACCATCAACTCCTTATGAAACCTCACTATCTGCCCAGCACTACTTAACCTGAAACTCTTGTCCTCTGCTATCTCTCCGTTCTCGTTTATATTCCCGAAGTGCAACACCATCTTACCTTCCTTCGACTCCGTAGGCGTGAGGAAGTACTGCGAAAACCTCTGTGCCTCCCACTTCTCGAAGCCACCTCTCACCTTGAAACTGCTACCTATATCTACCCTGTCGAAGTCCCCATCGCCCTTTGAAAAATCCTTTAAGTTGTTAGGCATTTTTTTCACCCCCTTACTCATTTTATCCCCTCAAGTCCTCCCTCAAGTCCTGTACATCTTCGGCACTTCTCAAAACTCTATGCTTTTCGACTTGCTCGTCCGTAAGTCCCAATTCCTTCAAATACCTTCTCCTGTATTTCATAACCTGCTTCTCTTTTTCCAAACTCTCCTCAAGTGCCTGAAGTTCTGCCTCGAAACTCTCCAAATCCTCTCCTGTCTCTGCGACATTCTTTGGTAGTTCGGTTATCTTTTCACTTCTACGCCTCGCACCCCTAAGTGCTTCGTCCCTGTGTTCCTCCTTGACCTCTTTCAAGTTCTTCTGCGTACTCTCCATAACAGTTCCGTAGTCCATGTCGGCCTGCTCTTCCAGAGTCCTCATTACCTTCTCCCTGCCCTTCAGGTCTCCAGGTGGATACTTCTTTCCTACTTCCTGTTCTGCCTTGTTTAACAACCACTCCGAAAACCTTTCCTTCAGGTCACCTCTTATGCTTGACCAGTTCTCTATCTCTTTCAAGTTCAACTGCTTCGTTTCGCCCTGCAACTCGTTCTGTGGCACTCCCTTCACCACACCCTTCAAAAATCCCTTCATGTTCTCGAAAAAGTCGGGAGTAGCCGACTTACCTATGTAGGGCTTAACCTTCACATCAACTTTCTTCTTGTAAGTTCTAACCATATTATCAATTGTTTGTCATTTTCAGTAGGGCACTCTTTGCCCCTTTCAGTATTTTTCTATCCGACTCTTCGTTCTCTATCTCACCCTCGAACTCTATCTTACTGTCCTTCTGCTTCTTCTCCGTCAGCCTCAATGTAGTAAAACCGTTGTTCAACATACACATCTTATGGTTGTAATCGGTCTTGCTCTCGAAGGTTATCTCTACCAACTCATCGAATGTCAACGGGGTAAGGCTGTAAAGGTGATAACCGTCCTCTGAACTTCTAAAAACCATCATGTGAGGCAAATCGAACTTACTTAACAGTCTCCTTGCTTCCTTTCTTGCATCTCTTAAACAAACCCCATCAAGGTCGCACATGAACACATGCCTACCATCATCAGTAAAACTGTCGCTGTTAAGACCTAACACCGTCTTATCAAGGTCAAGGAGGTCGAACACCAGTATCCTGTTTCCTATCTTAATCCTCATCCTTCTCTACCTCCCATTCTTTCAGTCTTATGTGTTCGTTACAGGCATCGCAGTCTTCTATACCACAGGGCTCTAACACGAACTGACCTTCAGGAAAATCTCCGGAGACTACGCCTACTCTAACAGCCATCTCTATCACCTGGTTTTATAGTATTACCATCCTCATCCTCAACCCAGTAGTAGGTGTCCTGTTCCTTTATGTAATCACACTTGTTCAATAGCCACTGACCTCTCTGCTGTGCCTGGTCGTATGTTTTACTTTCGACCTTGAGATATGAACCGTAACCCTTCTTATCTATCTTGAACCTGAATGTCTCGTCCTCTTCCTGTATCTCTTGGCACTTTCTCCTCACCTTTCCATCGTTTTCTATCGGAACCACAGTATAGTACATCATCTATCCAACTCCATTTAATCCCCCAAAATCTCTTTACCTTCCTTTATTATTTCAGCCATCTCTCTACCTTTGTCAGTTAATTCCAGTTCGTATCCAGAATGCTTGTAACTTCCTTTCTCCACAAACCCACCTTCAACCAAGTCTTCGACTATCTGCCTGACATAATCGTAGGTAATCCCTGCTCTCTGGTTTATCTCCGACATATTGATGCTTTCATCTCTCCCTTCAGCCTTCAGAATCTCTACAAGTACATCTGAATCTTTTTTGTAAAACATCTTACTCATTTGACCACCTCGGTTTCTTACTACTTATATTCTTTTCTATGCTTATAAAAGTTTGGGTTAAATCAACCCAGCCGAACTCAACAAAGACAATATGAATACCCATAAACATACCCAAACGAATATAGTGTCCTGTACCTCCTTCTTCTTTTGTTTTTCTTCCTCAGTTAGTTCTCTTGGCATATTCTTCCTTTAATTCTCTGAGTTCCTGTTTTTTGGATTTTATCTTCTCATCCATCGAATCAATATCATAGACCTTTGACCCCGTGTATATTTTTCCTTCGTGCTTTGTTTTCATACCTCTTACGGACCTTTTTTGTTCACGAAGTTCTTTGATTTCCGAAAGCAGTTCATTTATGTTTTTTTCACACTGGTATAAAAATCTAATTATTCCCCCAGTGATTTTTACCTTCTTAAGTACTGTCCCTGAATTTCGATTCCAGAAACAAAATTACAACCAACATATAACCACCCATTATCATTCCTATTCCAGCATGATACACTTGATGTGGTTCTAACTTTAATATACTACTTACAAATTCTATATTTTCAGGCATCCCTGTTCTGCTTAACACTGATGTAACAACTAT
>PWFY01000086.1 GCA_003554235.1 Candidatus Aenigmatarchaeota archaeon | reverse complement strand
TTGAAATATACAGGTTTCCTATAAACCAGGAGCCGGTCCTTTATTACCTTCCATGCCTTGAGAAGCTCGTATCCAAGGAAGTATTCCCTAAGTAGCCCTAACGAAACCACGGCCGCGGAACTTTCGGTCCCATCCTTTTTCTCAATTTCCCCGTCTCTGTACACCACCTGGTAAAGAAAACCCTTCTTTTCGTCCCAGAACGTTTGTTTGAAAGAGTTCCAAACACTTCTTACATCTTTGATTTCTCCATAGATCTTGTTGTACTCTTCAAGAACCTTTATCCAGAGCGCGTTGACTTCTGGAAGCAGGAAGTTGTTCCCTTCTAGGTCCCATGATTCAGGTATTCTTGTTGATCTACCGTCGACGACGGAGTCCATCCAGGAGTATTCAGGACGAGACCTTACTAAACCGTCATCGCTTTCAAGACTGTTTATAACTGAATCAAACGTTTTTCTCATGTTTTTCTTGAAGTATTTGTCTCCGGTCTTTTCAAAGAACTTGGACACGCAGAGCAGGTAAAGTAGGGATGCATCTATGGAGTTGTACACAGGCTCATCTCCTGCCTTGGAAGCCATTACACCGTCCTTTATGTATATTCTTGCCCAGTTGAACAGTTTTTTAAGCCAGTTCTCACCCTTCCATTGGATGTAGAAGTCCGTATTGTGGTATATGGATTCAAAGAGGTCACGGAACCAGACGTCCTTGAACCACCATTCTCCGGCTTCGGGAACCTCCATTCCACCTTCTTTCATGGAGAACTTTGTGAGTGTTGCTAGCCTTGCTTCAGCGAAGCTTGACTTGACACCTTCTTCGGGTAGATCGAACCTTTCCATTAGTTCCTTCAACCTCTTTTTTTGTGTCCGGGGACTTGACTCTTTGAAGAAATCTAAATCCGTCTCGTCTACTTCCTCTCCACAGACCAATCCGATTTTTACTTCACCACCACCTGAGACTTCCTTGGTCACTGCTCCTACTTTGAGTGGGTGTCTTGTTTCGCTTTTGAAAACCACCTCATCGTCCTTCACCTCCCTGTAGCCATCCCCGAGTTTGTATTCCCAACTTTCCCTTTCCCTGACGTCTACGGAGTCTTCACATGTACCCAGGATTAGTTTTCTTCCATTTCTTGATACATGCAAACGTCCTTTTTTGGCTTGGAACAGGTATTCGTCTGGGTCTGGGCTTTTTTCACCGATCTTCCTTATATCTACCAGAGGCGAGACAATTAGCTCCAGGTCCTCTAACTCCGTATCCACCTCGAATTTAACCCATCCACCTGTCTTTCTATCCAGTGTGGACGGGGAAAGGTAGTATGTGACCTCCAGTGTTGCATCATTAGCCTGGTATATGTATGTAGCTTCCCACGGCGTAACCTCTACATCCACGGGTTCGAGATCAAGTTTTTCGCCACTGTGCATAAGCTTGAACATGGGCGCATCGAGAAATTTTACGTACTCGTTTCCAATCCTGGAAACCAGGCCCTGTTGTGGGTAGTCCCTGTTGGGCATTGTGAAACCATCCATTTCAACGGAAAAAAACGAGGAGCTCCAACACGATCCGGTCTCTTTGAGAACAAACTGCCTGTTTCTAGCATAGCCCCAGTCGGGATTCTCCTCCTGCGGATACCTGAATACAAGCTCATCCTCTTTTCCCGTAACAAGAACCATGGTTATCTGCCTGTTATCTTTTTAAACCCTCTTACAAGGCCCGAATACCAGGGAGCCCGAAACTTTCTGTCCGAAAGGTCCGCGGCCAGTTCCCTGAAACTATGTCCTATCTTGGAATGCGGGTCCAGTGCCACAGGACTTCTTTTGTGTATACTTTTTCGTGCCTCTTTGTGGTGAGGTATAGTCTGAATAACGTCGAGGCCCGTGGTCTTTTCTATCTCTCCTTTGCTTGCTTCCTCCAACATACCTTCCATCTTGTTCAGTACGACTCCCTCTATCTTGGCACCATGCTTTTCAGCCTCCTCTGCGATTTTTCTCACGTCGTTTATCGCCTGGAACTCGGGGTTGGTGACGACCAAGACCCGGTCAGATGCCTTCAGACTGCTGTAGAAGCCTTCGTTAAAGCCCGGCGGAGAGTCTATTATTATCCTGTCCGCGAAGCTTGAGAACCTGTCTGCGATATCTCTTATATTTTCTTCGGTTATAGTTTCCTCCGAGAGGTGCAGGGCCGAAGGAACAAACATGAGGCCGGAGTCGTGTACGTTTATCGCCTTGTGCTCGTTGATATCTCCTCTCAGATAGTCTTCGATGGTATGTCCTTCTGGTATGTGGCCCAGCTGGAGTGCCAGATTAGGAGAGTCGAAGTCCGTGTCTAAACAAACAACCTGATCCCCGAAGCCCTGGAGGGCTAAAGATAGGTTTGCTGCTGTGAATGTTTTACCGGTTCCACCTTTACCAGATACTATAGATATTAGCTCTGTCATCTAACCCCTAGTCCCAATTTGAAGTTCCTTGTATAAAAATATTCGACTCCTTTATAAAACCTTTTTAAATACCCTTTAACAATATGTAAAGTGCTGGTTTAAAAACCGGGTGAATTCTAGATGGTTGATGAACTGAAGATAGAGAACGTTGTCGCGTCTGCTACCCTCAGCGCCAAGATACCGCTGAACCAGGTAGTCGCGCATCTTCCTGGGACGGAGTACGAGCCTGAACAGTTTCCAGGCCTTGTGTACAGGATGAACGATCCCAACGCAGCTGCGTTGATATTCAACTCAGGTAAGATAGTCTGTACAGGAGCCAACTCACCGGAGGGTGCCAGGGAAGCGATAAACAAGGTTCTTGAAGGCGTACAGGAGGCAGGTGTTGATGTTGACGAAGTGACGGACATAAAGATCCAGAACATAGTTGCATCGGCACAGCTTGACGGCAAGCTACGCCTCAATGAGATCGCCTTCACACTCAGAAACGCGGAGTACGAGCCCGAGCAGTTTCCGGGCCTTGTATACCGCATAGAGGAACCGGAGGCAGCCTTTTTGCTCTTCGGCTCCGGGAAGGTGGTCTGTACAGGAGGGCGCTCCATAGACGACGTCAAGGAAGCAGTCAAAAAGGTTGAAGAGGACCTCAAGGAGATAGACGCCCTCTAAACCCTATTCTTTTTCTTTTTATCTTTACAGATGCGGTAGGTTTAACTTTTTATATTTCCGATTCTCTGTTTTAATCGTTATGTCTAATGTTGCAGAAGGATTCCGGAAACCCCCTTTAGTAACACTTCTTATTCCCATATTTCTTGTGAGCGGCTGTGCGGGAGCAAATGTTGAATCTGATATATACAT
>PWFY01000017.1 GCA_003554235.1 Candidatus Aenigmatarchaeota archaeon | reverse complement strand
ATATATACATAAACAGACATTCTGAAATCGATAGGGTCGAAATAGCCGTTGAGATGGATACCTCTGATGTTGACATGGATGAAGACCTTTATGAGGATGAAACCGGAGGTTTTGATCCATATGTCTTTGAAGAAAATCCAGAAGCTTTGGAAGAAAGTCTTCGGGAGTCGTTTCCGGAGGATCTTGGTGGGTTTTCAAGTACAGATGTCAGGGTTCATGGTCCTGAGAGTTTTACATTTATCCTTTACGAATTGAAGTTGTCCGAGAGTTCACAGCTTAAGACAAGTGGGGAGGAAGAGCATATAGTTTACAGGGAAGAGAAGCCTTTCCTCGCACACCTTTTTTCATATGTTTTCTCTCCGAAATATGTTTATGTAGAAGATGGAGAGGTTCAAAGAGAAGAAACAACGGACCGGGGTTTTGAGATGCTGAGAGAGGCTGTGGAGGACGAAGGTTCACTTAAAATAAGCTCAAAAATACATATGCCAGGACCCATTTTGGAAACCAATGGTGAGCTTGTCGGCGAAGATACCGTAAGATATGATGCATCAGAGATAATCGGGCTGAAAAACAGAGACGAGTATATTTATGTCAAAAGTAAAGGAAGGGCGGGAATATTTTCGAGGTTTTTGAACTGGATCAAGAGTCTATTTACTTTTGTATAGGGTAGCCTTATTTTTTTATATAATCACTTCCAATATATTTCCATGGAAGTAGAGTTCGAAATAGAGGGAAAGTATCTTCTTGTTTGTATATCATTGGCTGCCCTTGCCATCGTTGGAGGATTTGTTTCTGCCTCCGGGTCGGGAATATATGAACCCCGGTCAGGCGACAATCCTGGAAACTATCCATACCATCAGATTTCTGATATTAATTTTGAAGGATGTCTGATAATAGGAGGCGAATCTGATACATTGACACAGGGTCAGGAGGGCGAAGGAGGGGGAATCGATGTTAATTGTCCCGAGGGGACTTATATTATATACGGTGGCTGTGACGGGACACAGGGCGAAGATCCTGTGCAACTGTTTCAGAGTGCACCCATACCAGAAGATAACGCATGGTCTTGCAAGGCATATATGCCGTTTGATACGCTTATTAGTCAAGGATATGTCGAGGGCTATGCCGTCTGTTGTCCTTTGTCCGAACCACCTGACTATTTTGATATGATGGAGGAGTGTGAAGGAGATTACTGCATGTCCGCGGAGCACTATGACTGTGTGGAACCCGGAACTATATGGGGCCATGATGACTATCCTTCCTATCTCTGTCATGATGGCGAGACGAAGGAATGCACTTCACAGGATCATGAGGGCAATACATATCAGGGCTACGAATGTGTTTGTGAACCCAGGGAAGATTATAATATATGCCACTGGGAATAGATTACGATTGAAATATGGTGTGATAAATGCCAAAGTCAATAACTTTGAACGGAAAGCAGGCTGCATTGACCTCAGTTTTCCTTGTTTTGATTTTGGGAGGTGGGACCTTTGTGGTCGCAAACACCGAAATGGTGGAAAGACCTCCTAGACATAGAACAGGCAGTATAGATTTTAGCGATTGTTACTGGAGAAATACCATGGATACTGATAGTACTTCCGAGACGGTGTCTGCCTCTTGGAGCCTTATCTCTGGTGGATGTTATGGGTTTCTTGTGGACCTAGATGTTAACAACCCACTTGACGGCAAGTTGGAATGTTCTGGTACCGATGAAACAGGTTGGTTGGAGGCCGATGAGCCATCGACGGGTGCTATTATTCTGGACTGTCCTGTGGACAACTACCCGGAGGAAGTAACGTCTTGGCAGATAGGAGATAGCAAATGTTTTACCGAGTCTGAAATAGAAACGTATTATAAGGAGCTTAAGGATAGGCCTTGTGAAACTTTTTGTGAAATGGTTGCGAGCGATTTCGACGAGGTGGATGATTTAACCTGTGATCCTGATGCTAAATGTGCACATGATGCAGGACATATGGGTGATGATGATGGTCCTTGGTATCCTTCTGAATACTATACTGAATACTATAGATTGGGAGCGAGAAACCAAAGAAAATGTGATAATCCTCCTGACGGTGATCCCTTGTTTGGTGATTGGGAGTTGTCTGCGTGTGGCTGCAAACCGGCTTGATGAAAAAGAGGTATTGATGACATGAACAAAATAATAGTAAAGGGCAAACATATAGCAGTTGGCTTATTTGTTTTTGTAATTTTTTCTGTAGCTTTCGGAACTTTTTTACGTAACACTGCAGGAGGGTCTGAGGTTCAGAGTACGGGAAATGCACCAGCACACTATATTTCGGAAATAGATATGGGAGACTGTTACTGGATATACGAGCCAGGGGAAGAAGGCAGTTATTGGGGATCTGATATGCTTGAAGCAACGGCGGAATGTGCCGCTGGTGACCATGTTATTTCGGGTGGCTGTAGATCTTCATCGGTCACACTTTTCGAAAACAGACCAGGTGGGGAAGATTTCGACACGATGGGCGAAGACATTGACGGATGGTATTGTATTGGTGAAGATTCTCCTGGTTTTTGGCCATGGGGCATGTCCGGGGATCTGAGTGCCTATGCTTTGTGTTGTCCGGGCCCAGAAGACCTGGACGAAGGGGGCATCAAAAAGCCAGATTCTAACTTTGATACATGGTGTGTATTTGAAGCACCTGGTTGGTGGATTACACCAGGAGTTAGTAAGGTGGTCAGACCTTACTATTCTGCTTGGGCAAGGTCCAGTAAGGTCTCTAACTGGCAAAGTATTTTTTGTCAGCCCTTTGGTGAAGCGGTCGAATGTGCGAGCAGTGACCATGTTGGAGATCCTGACCATGAGTTGGAGGTATGGGATGAAACCTACGAATGTAAGAAGAAAGATCGAAGCTGGCATCCAAGTGACTGTTACACATGGGATTACTTTTGTGAATATACAGATTTTGATGACGATGGAAAATGTTGTTAAGGCCTTTTGTTTTCCACAAACTGTCCAATAAATTTAAGTAGAGTTGGGGTTTATTTAGTATGGGGTTTGTTGGTGATGATTGAAGAGCTCGAGGAGTTTTTCAGAAAGTTCTACGAGGACGAGATGCTCGAGGCGGTCAGAGAGGACAGGGATTTCGTTCTCATAGACTTCAACGAGTTGGATAAGTATGCAGGACACGAGCTCACGGAGGAGCTTTTAGAGAACCCAAAAAACTTCTTTGATGCTGCCCGTGACGCGATAGGAGGGATAGATCTTGGTACAGACAAGGAGGT
>PWFY01000059.1 GCA_003554235.1 Candidatus Aenigmatarchaeota archaeon | reverse complement strand
TTCTTTATCATGATTTTGGACGAGCTCGAGGAAAGACTATTAAAGTTGAAGCCTGAGGTGAGGGAAGCAGCCATAGTAGGGAGCTTTGCTGAAAGGGGGCGTGAACTGGATTTCCAAATAAATGAAAAAAATCTGGATGATGATACCGATATTGATCTGTTGTTTCTTTATGACATTTCCAGAGATCAGTTCAGGGAAGAGATGGACCTGTATGAGGAAAGTGGAATAAAGAAGTTCAAAGAGGAGGTAACCAAGGAACTGGGGGAACAAATATACGGCTACAAGATAGACCCTTACTTGATTTTTGACAACAACAGAGAGAAATACGGAAGGATGCTAGAGGAAGACGGCAATAGTATAGAAATCTACCAGCAGTTTGAATAGCTATAAACCAGAGATGGCAACAAAAACAAAGGATCGTGGTCTAAGGACCTGCATACTAACCTTTTCTCAGAGCCTTTTTCAGGTCTTCGAGGTTGAACACAGTATTCGAACACCCGTTCTTGAGAAGGGGTACTCCCTGGTGTAAAATACCCTTTTCCTTGAGAATTTCGGTGCACATATGAACTTCGTCGGGACAGGCAACGGCAACTATGCCATCGTATTGGTTCTTCTCGATTATTTTAGGTATGCATGAACCTCCCGGCAAGACAAATGTATCATAATTTTCTTCATCGCCTAGCCTTTTCGCCTTGTTAATCAGGCAGTCGTCGGAGCAACCCTTGCATTCGTATGTGGAGCACCGGGAATCGAAGGACGCATCACAGTTTCTGTCCATATGTTTTCTGGAACAATGTGGAAGCAAAAGAGCCCGGTTTTTACTTTTCCTGAAATCCTTCTCCTGTTCAAGGTTTTCGGAGCGTATACAAATTATATCTTTAACAAGTTCGCCGACTTCCTCTACAGGTGCTTCAACCCTTTCCCTGAGATCAAATCTTCTTATAATCTCCTCCACCGATTCGTTTTCATAGCTCTCTATATCATCTTTGTTGAAGATTTCAGAAATCTTTCTGAAGAAGGAACGGGAAATACATTCCAGATCGAACTCAAAGTCATAGGACATGTACTAACACGTGAGATATTACACCCTGACATTTAAAACACTTCTCGTTGTCGAAGGATGGGATAGATTGCTTTCGGCAGGACAAAATTATTAAGTCTCAGAATCAATCAGTGGGTATGCCAGACAAGAGACTCTACAGAACGGAGAAGGACAGAGTACTTGGTGGTGTATGTGGAGGAATAGCTGAGTATTTTGATGTAGATCCTGTACTCGTAAGATTGTTGTGGGTTGCATTTACCTTGGCCTTTGGTGGGGGACTCTTGGCATACATCATAGGTTGGATAATAATACCCAAGAAGTCCGATCTCGAGGAACTGGAAGAGGAGTAGTTCATAGCTTGGTTTATTTCTCAAACGTCTTCTGAATTACCTTCAAAGTTTTAAATCTCAGGCCAATAAAAAGACGTAAGAAAGGTGATTTCATGTTTGAAGGCGATAAAGTAAAGCTTAGAGGATTTGAAAAGGAAGATGTGGATGTGGCACATGAAGCTATGAACAATCCTGAAATGACGCAGTATCTTCGAATGTTTAGACCGTTTTCAAAGGGCGAAGAGGAGGAATGGATCGAGGGAACCTGGGAAAGGATGCAAGACGGTGAAGCATACTGCTTTGCTGTAGTGGAAAAGTCTTCTGGAGATCTGGTAGGCAGTGCAAGCCTTACTGATGTAGATGACGTGAACAGATCCGCTGAGCTGGGTATTTGGATCAAGGAGGAATACTGGGGTAAAGGTTATGGGACCGAGGCCGAAAAGCTTCTTCTTAAGTATGGCTTTGAGGAACTGAACCTGCATTCAATCCGTGGCAGGGCCTACGAATCCAACAAGAGATCAAAAAGAGTTATGGAAAAAGTAGGGATGAAGGAGGTTGGCAAGCTTAGAGACGGCATCTACCGACACGGTGAGTATCATGACATAATCTATCTCGACATACTGAAGGAAGAATGGGAAAAGATGCAAGAAGAGTGATTCTATAACATAGCCTTGTTATTTACAATTCTCCAAAATCATGTCTGGATATCCTGTATCGGGTGCTGGCTTCCATTTCAGTCCCATGTCTTCCAGTACATCAAAACATTTCTTCCTTTTTTCCTCGACGGAGCCTTCCACATCCTTTGCCTCCACTTCCAGGAAGTATCCCAGACCTTCGATATGGTCAAGAACTAGTTCAAACCCATGATATACGAAAATCTTCCTCCGCTTGTCGACCACTACCTTGTCCACCATACCAATTTTCCTCAGAAGCTCCTTCATAGTCCCGGCATCACCAATCTCTGTTTCCCATTCTTCCGTATAGCTCAGTGAACCGTCTTCGTCAAAATGGCAGAGATGGTATCCGATTTCGTTCTTTGTTTCGTCTTCCCTGACTCGCAGATACTCCTTTGTAGGATCTACCTCGAAGAAGTCCCTGCCTTCCGGAACGAAGTAGCTGTCCACCTGCCTGATCTCTTCCTTTAAATCGGCCTTTTCCTTAATAACTTCCTCTGCTTCTTCCCGGTCATCAAGAACGACCCTGATTTCAACTTCTTCCGAAGACATAGTTCAATCTAAGAACAGAGACTTAAAAAGTTTGGAAAAATATTACGCAGGTCTCATACGACGGAAGTGTTTACCATTTGCCACGGGCAATCATCTTTCTTCTTTGCTCCCTAAGCATTTCCAGATCATCGTCCATTATCCGTTCCTCACATTTTGGCTGGCCTAGAATTTTCTTTATATCCATCATCTCATATTCCATACAGCCACCACACCAGTCCACGACCTGCATGCTTACTTCATCATTTTTGCAGACATAGTCTGTTGCGCCCAACTCATCTTTGTCCTTTGGGCCTGAAGCTATTGAATAGGCGCAAGTTTCACATCTTTTGAGATCCATAATCAACCTATCTAATTTTTGGTCCTAATTATTAAATATCTCAGTACAGTTGATTAAGCTGTTCAAGAAGCAGTTTTCAGAGTTACAAATCCCTTTGAGTTGCGTAGAAAGCTTCAATAAATTCTCATATATTCTCTCTGAGCTCCGTGGCTATGGAGTGTCTGACTTCGTCGGAAACTTCAAAGTCTTCGTCGTAGGGCTTGTAGTGGCTGTTCCAGTTTTTGTCGCGAAAAACCACACCTTCAAACTTCCTTTCGTCCTTGTATCTAGGTATAAAATGTAGATGTAGGTGTCTGACACAGTTCCCAAGTGAGGCGTAGTTAAACAGATCAGGGTCAAAGGATCTTTTTAGAGCTTCT
>PWFY01000044.1 GCA_003554235.1 Candidatus Aenigmatarchaeota archaeon | reverse complement strand
GGATTCTCTTCTTCGGAACCAACCATGAACCCGTCCGAGGAGCCTTTGTATATACCGAAGTCCTCGGGAAGTGCTACACTGTCTCTTGCTCCCAGAACCCTGTCTCCTAATCCATCCAGGCCCAGGACCCTCTTGAGGTTTCTTTTGTCCTCCTTCGTGGGCTCTTCTCCGTTTTCGTCACCATCCTCTGAATCACCGATAACATCTTTTTCGTACTCTCTTATTTCGTCCAGAAGGTCAGCGACAGAATCGGATATTTCACCTTCTTTTTCGTCCTTTGCCCCTTCCAAAAGGTTTCTGTATCCCTCTATCTTTTTCTCTCTTTCTTTCACAAACTTTTCCTTTCCTTCTTCAAGTTCTTCGTAG
Source organism: Candidatus Aenigmatarchaeota archaeon (assembly GCA_003554235.1). Classification (GTDB taxonomy): domain Archaea; phylum Aenigmatarchaeota; class Aenigmatarchaeia; order PWEA01; family PWEA01; genus PWEA01. The sequence goes on along the minus strand of PWFY01000044.1, from coordinate 2,939 downwards.
CCTTCCACCAGGCTATTTTCATCATACTTCAATTTCCCAAGCTTATTTACCAAATCCCCCTGTTTCATCTCACCCCTTTCCACCTTGTTGAACATCTTCTTTAGATTTTTGACTCTATTCTTGACTTTTTCTTCCCTCCCCTTCACACTTTCGTTAAACTTACCTCCAAGCTTAGAAAAATATTTTTCCAATTCTTCGATATTATCTTTCATTTCGCTGTGCTCATCATCAAGTGTTTCTGCACAGATACCTATCGATTCCTTAATACGTTCTTCTTTATCGGTTACATTACCTTCGATTTCTTCAGAAGGATTTTTTTCATTTTTATCAGACAGGTCTACCTTTTCGGAAGTTTGTTCGCCGCCTATCAGTCCCCTGGTAAACTCTTCCACTTTTTCTATGGTTTCCCTTTCTCTTTCCCTTACATCTGCGAACGAATCAGCCCCCTCCTCTGCGACCTTTACCTTTGCCGATTCCTTTTTATTGCCTTCCCTTTCAATACTTTTCTTGGTTTTGTTTTTCGTATTTTTTATCTCTTTGACGACGTCCTTCCTTATGTCTTCAAGAAGTTCAGAACTTCCCTTTTCTAGACTTACAACACTTTTTCTTACATCTTTCCTTGCTTCTTTTGCTCTTTCGGCGGCACTTTTGGCCTCGTTCCATTTAGAAGTAATTTCATTGTTGTTGTAATCTTCGTCTTTTATTTCATCCAATAGGCTTCCCCAGGTATCGTTGTCCTGTTTTTTAGGCATATCATATCACCATTGAACTTTTTTGTGCTAATTTGTCACCGATTAGTAGTATAACATTCCTACTATTTAAAGGTTATGGTTATTTCTTACTTTTTAGTGGTTACAAACTTTATAGGACCTTATAGTGAAGGTAAAATATTTAAGTGTAAAACGCTGCGGACCTTTATTCGCCCGGAGAAACGACAGAAACTACCTGTTTAGTTCGTCCATCTCTTCACCTATCTCCAGCCAGCTCCAGGCCCATACCACGGCCTCAAAGGCCCGGATCAGATCGCCTTCTTCCAGAAAATATTCTGCGTCCTTCGTGTAGGCTTCTATATTTTCCAGGAACATTTTCCCTCCGTCTCCAACAGTTTCAAAATCCTCGTTCTTGAGTTTCTCAAGCCATTTTTCCGTCTCCTTTTCAAGCTTTTCTTCCGTATCCGTCATCTAACCTCCTCACTGAATGCTTCCATGGCTTCTCTTTCTTTGTCGTGCAACTTCCCTGGAAAGATGAGAACCGCCGGGGTAGGAAAATCCGTTTTAAGGAGTTCGGAGATCCTTTCGTAAATCATTCTACCCCCTGAAGGCCCTACATTGAAGGCCACAACCCTTTCTTCCTTGTTTATTACTCCGTCATTCTTTTCTTTCTCCACCCCAATCAGGTATTCCAGTGCTTCAGAGACGTCCATGGGTCTATCCTTTATATCCAGAAGTGCCATTGTGTGTAGACCCCTCTCCTTATTCTTCTTTATAACATCATAGGGCGATTTTGGACGGTAGTTTTTCTGTGGTAAGGGAATCGTTGTTGTTTTTCCGAACTTGTATATCTGCAGCCCCGTTTCAGCCACGGCCGAGTATATTGAAGAAGAGTGAACTATCTCTGTTTCTACATTTCTTTTTCCAGCCTGGATAAGCAGCTCGATGTGGGTCGTTGCGACCAGAGGATCGCCCGGTATCAGGAGGGCAATATCTTTTTGCGAAGCCTCGTCCATCAGCTTCTCCGAGCCTTCCTCGAGTTCAGAACGTTTGACCTCCTCGATTTTCTTTCCTGTGATCTTTTCGAGGTCTTTTTTGCCGTGCCAGGGCGATGTATACCTTTCCATGAAAACCTTGTCTGATTTCTTTATTTCTTCCAATCCCTTGAGTGAAATATCTTCTGCTTCACAGAGACCCAGACCTATGAGTTTAAGCATGGTAAGGATAACAAGACGGAAGTTTAAATATTGTTCAGTGGCCGTACCTCAGCCTGTCGCCCAGTCTGTTCGGGAGCTTAGTCCTTTCTATCTCTATCGCCGCCTTCTCAACGTTGTAGGGCACTCGCCTTACTTCGAACTCCCTGCTCTCCATATCCAAAACAGCATAACTTGCTCTTCTGTCGTTGTCCCTTGGTTGTCCCACTGACCCGGGATTTACTATAAGTCCATTGTCCGTCGCCTGGGTGAAGGGCATGTGAGTGTGTCCTAGCAGAAGGACATTGGCCTCTGTCTTCTCAAAAAATCTATCCAACTTGGAACTATCTGTATTTTTGCTTATATAATCGTATAAATAGTCCTCTGGGCTCCCATGGACCATAAAGAACCTGTAGTCATCGATCTCCAGAGCCTCATATTTTTCTTGTTCTGCCAGAAACCCTCTGTTTTCGTCTTTAATGTTCCGTACAGTCCAATCGACTGCTTTTGATGCGTTCTTATTTAGCCTGCTGGTCTTCCTCTTTACCACAGCTTCGTCGTGGTCTCCTTTTATAAAGACGGATCTGTCCTTGACTTTTTTAAGTCTTTCTACTACCTTGTTTGGAGATGCTCCGTATCCCACTATATCGCCTAGACACAGTATATATTCAACCTTCTGTTCTCTAAGCTCTACAAATACTGCCCTCAAGGCCTGTAGGTTGGAATGTATGTCGGATATTATTCCCAGTCGCATATTCACTCAAAGTTTTTAATTCAGGCTTTGACTATTCTATAAAGGGGACTCTATGTTAAAAAAAACAAGTCTTTAAGGTGTCTTTATGGACCTAAAGGAAGCGTTGCGCGATGAGCTTACAGAGGACGAACTTGGTAATCTCGTCAAGTCCTTTGAGGTCGTGGGCGATGTGGCTATTATAGAAGTTCCAGAAGAGTTGCATCACAGAAAGGAGCTTATAGGCGAGAAGCTCATGGAACTCAACAACCATATAAACACAGTACTTCGCGAGGTATCCGGTAG
>PWFY01000019.1 GCA_003554235.1 Candidatus Aenigmatarchaeota archaeon | reverse complement strand
CCTTGACTATTGAAAAGGTTTCGCCCTCTTTTAGTTCCCCACGTTTCACCCTTTTCCTTATATAGTCGACGGAGTCCGGCTTTATTATTGGTTCTATATTTACTACCTCTCCTTCTTCTACACCCAGATCTTTCCTTGTCTCATCAAAGAGAAATATATTTCCAAAGGGAACTCCGTCCGAAAGGTCGACTATAGCTGCTTCGTTGGAACCTTTGTACTCGATACATACCCGGTCACCGAGAAATATTGAGCCCTTTGCAGCCTCTTCTTTGTTCAGGATTATAACGGGTTTCCCTGCACTTACATCAACTGTTTTAACTTTTGCTTCCATCGTATCCCAGAACTAAAGGTTGACCCTTGATTTATAAATGTAGACCCCGAGCTCTACAAGGATTATTGCTGCAAGTGACAGGTTCAGAAACAGGAAGGCTCCGTCTCCTATGTTGTAGGAGTGTGCAGCAAGCATGGTAGATCCCATGAGGCTTAAAAGGACGAACTTAAGGTTGAGGGCATCAATGCTTTCTGTTTTTATTGTTGTCGAAGTTTCTAGAACCCATCCAAACAGTAGAAGGGTTGCTCCTATCCATCCTACCATCATCTTTCCCACTTCTCCAGTGCTCTCCTCAGCTCTTCATTTTCTTCTGCAGAACTTTTCAGGTCTTTTCCTTCCATAGCTGCTCTACAGGCCTGTCTTATTGCCTTTGCTCCTTTTTCCGTTCCGTCCGGGTGTCCGTGGCAACCTCCGCCGAACTGTGCAACTATATCCCTTCCCATTTTCCCTGTAAGCTCCGGTATGTCGCCTGGGTTCAGACCTCCCGAGGCCACGGCAACGGTCTTCTTTATATCTCCCCAGTTCTGTGCAAGTTTATTTTCATCTTCTTTTTCCTTCTCTGACTCCACAGCTTCCTCTATCCTTAGTACCTTGTCCTCGCCGCCTTCCATCTTACCTACACCAGCCGTCCCTATATGAAGTTGGTCCCCGCCTATAAGTCGTGTAAACTTAGCCACGGTCAGCATGCTCATGCCGTGCTTTCTGTTTCTTGTAAAGGCTGCGTGTCCAGCACGATGGCAGTGAATTACTACGTCTTTACCTTCCAGATAGTCTCTCATCTCCTGGAGAGCGCTCCACCCGGTTGTTACTATATCTATCATAACGTAGTTGCTTCCCTTTCCTATAAGGCAGTCGGCCCTTTTCTTCATTTCTGATACCGGTGCAGTGATATTACCCATATACTCCTTCTTTTCTCCTGTTTCTTTCTCAGCCTTTTCTTTCAGGCGCATGGTTTCGTCGACACGCTTCTCGAAGGTATTGAAGGTCATGGAACTCAGGTTCTCGTCGTCCTTTACTATGTCCAGCCCTCCTTTCCAGGCCCTGTAAGCCACTTCTGCATGGCCCTTTGAATCCAGGCCCAACTTGGGCTTTACAATTGTTCCCAGGAGAGGCCGGTCATGGACAGAGAAGATATCTCTTATGCCTTCCAGTCCTACCTGCGGTCCTTTGTACTTTTCCAGAAGTTCCTCCGGGAACATGACATCCTCAAACCTGAGATTGTTCAGGAGCTTCATTCCAAATATATTTCCTGCTATAGAAGATAGAATCTGTGGTACGTTCCCCAGCTCAAAAAGCTCCTTGGGATAGGCTATCTTTGCATACGGTTCGTTCAGTTCGTAAACCCGTGCCTTTATACGTTTTGCCCTTTCATTCACAGTTTCTATATGCGTCCACGTACCAACGCTGGACTCCTTGGCAACGTTTGCAGCGGCCTTTTCAAAGGAGATTTTTTCAGAAGGTTCTATACGGAAAAGACAGATCAGATCACTTTTGTTTGGTTCGTATTTCTTGTCTACAAATTGCATTTTATCCCTACGGTGTAAATTTGTTTCTGAGTTCCTTTATAACTTCGTGTTTTTTCATTTCCCCGTCTTCGGTTATAAGTTTGTCTATCTTGGACCACGGCGTCATGTCGAAGGCAGGGTTTTCCAGAACAAGATCATGTTCCTTCTCAAGATGCTCGTGTTCGTCTATCTCATCTACAGATCTTTCCTCCAGATCAGAGAAGTTATCGTAGTCAAACTTGTCCTTGGTGGCCACAAACCACAGTTCAGTTTCGGGGTCTTCGTCGGCTGCAAGTGACATGAGATACGTGCCTATTTTATTTATGATCCCCGAGTATTTTATGGAATCGACGCCGACGATCATGTAGTCTGCTGCCCACATATAAAGTCCTGCAGCCGCATCTACGATGTAGTTAACGGGAACGTTCATATCACACAGCTTCTTTGCGGTTTTAACGCCCTGTAGTTTGGGCTCTGTTTCCGTAACTATCACCTTGAAGTCTTTGTCCATCTCGTTGAGTTTTTCGAAAACCGAAATTACGGCCGAAGAATGGCAATGGGTTATAATTATTGATTCGTCTTCTATCATGTCAGCGGTTATCCTTGCTGTTTCATCTTTAGCGGTGTTGAGATGGTCTATCGCGGCGTCTATTGCTTCTATCTCTCCTCTTCTTTTGACGAATTCTATGGTATTGTGGGCTGAAACACCCGTAGGCCTTGCATTCTTAAGCTTCTCTGCGGCTTCATCAAATCTTTCTCCAAAACCATCTTCCTCCACTATTTCAGAAAGTACCTTTAGGCTTTCAAGTGCTATGCTTTGGGCACCCTGTATTTCCAGTTCCTTTATCTTCTTCACGGTCTCATCGACGTCGGGCATAGATAACTTTTATGTAGAGAGGCAAATAAAAGGTTTTGTATGGGGAAAGGGAAGGGTGATTCCGAATCCTTGCTCAAAACTATGAAGAGAAAGGGCAACCTCACTTCCAGAAGGGTAGAAGATGCTATAAGAAGGATACCTCGGCATAAATTTGTGCCTGAGGGATTGGAAGAAGAGGCCTATAGCGATTCACCTCTCCCAATCGGTTACGATCAGACGGTTTCGCAGCCTTCTGTAGTTGCAAAGATGACCGAACTTTTGGACCCCCAAAAAGGACAGAGTATACTTGAAATAGGGACAGGTTCCGGGTGGCAGGCCGCTATACTCGGAACACTGGTTGGCGAGGACGGGAAGGTTTTTACAGTTGAGAGGATTGAAGAGCTGTCTAGGATGGCCAGGGAAAACCTGGCTTCAGTAGACCTGGACAATGTTTACGTGGTCAACGGTGACGGATCCGTAGGTCTGAAGGAGCATGCACCATATGACAGAATACTTTGTACGGCCGCCTCTCCTAGGATACAGGAGGATTGGCTGGAGCAGTTAAAGGTGGGCGGTAGAATAGTTTCTCCTGTAGGAAGTGGGTTTGTTCAGAGTATGGTGGTCGT
>PWFY01000060.1 GCA_003554235.1 Candidatus Aenigmatarchaeota archaeon | reverse complement strand
TGAACGAGAATGATCAGGCTTATGGCCTCTATCCTTCCTGTCGCCGTACTCCCTCCTAAGCCTGTTTACCCCTATAGGTCCTTCTGTGTATATCTTTCTAAGCAAGGACGCAGTTCTCTTGTACCACCAGTCTTCCTGTTCCGGTGGTCTCTCCTTTGCAGATGAGGTCTTTACAAAGCTGCTCCATTCCGGCTGATCAACTTCTTCTCTTTCCTCCAACTCCTTGGACACAGCCTCAACTAAATCTTCTGGCTTGACGTCATAAACTGTAACCATAATTTGAAAACCTCGCTTTCAATATTCCACTGACTTTAATACAATGTTAAGGTTTTTAAAGGTTAAACTATCCCTTGTAGGGATATCTTTTTATATGTCCACATTCTTCACAGTTCCACTTTAAAGCTTTGTCGCCGCTATCCATCTCAACTTCGCAGTTAGCGCCCGGTTTTATGTAGCTATAACACTCCTCGCAGAACCTCTTCCTGTACTTCTTAGGGATCTTTACACGGTAGCGCATAGCTATCTTTCTGGCCAGCTCTACGTACCTGTCCGCTCTTTTTTTGTTCTCGGGGAAGGCTTCCTTCGCCTCCTCAAATAATATCTCTATTCTCTCCCTCGCTATCTTCTTCTGCCATTTAGACGCCATAACTCCACATTTCCTTCTTGAGGTTTATATAATCAAATTCTAAGAAGTATTTTAACTCTTGTTGTATGTCCTATTGCCATATTTCCTTGAAAGGAACCCAACATAAACCGTCTCCAGGACCATAAACGCACCCAATGCCAATGCTATCTGACCCCATTCACCGAGACTTAGTGGAAATACACCGAAGTAGCTCGAAAGGGGAGTGTATAAAATCAAGAGATGTGATAAAGAAGCAGCAGCTATACCCACAAGAAGATACTTATTGCTCCATAGTGTGAGCTTGTAGTCCTTCCTTATTACATAAAACATCAAGATTTCAAAAAATGCGAGTGCCATGAAAAGCATGGTCTGGGCCCGGGCAAAGTTCTCTATATGAAGAAAAAACAGGGGCAACATAGTAATAGCTGCTATCGGGCCGGTTCCAAGTACCATCGCAAGTAACTTTTTATCTATTATAGACTCATCCCTGCCCCGGGGCTTCCTTTTCATTATACCCTTTACTCTCGGGTCTTCGCCCAATGCCATGGCAGGCGGACCATCACTTGCGAAGTTTACCCATAAAATCATAACCGCAGTAAGTACAACAGGGTTAGGACCTGCGAAATACTCATGGAAGAGTAGACCTCCTATTATGGTCCCTAAAAAGACAAACATAACTTCGCCTGAATTTGTCGAAAGAAGTTGGTTCGTAACTTTTCTTATATTGTCGAATATATGCCTGCCCTCGGATATTGCATCCTTTATGGTAACAAAGTTATCGTCCTGTAGTATCATATCACTGCTCTTCTTTGCGACATCTGTTCCCCTTACCCCCATGGCTATACCAACGTCAGAATCCTTCAGTGCAGGGGCATCGTTTACACCATCGCCTGTCATGGCAACATTGTAGTCCTGGCGCTGCAACGCCTCCAATATCCTTACCTTGTGGTGTGGAGAAACCCTGGCAAATATCTCCACATCCTTTACCTTGTCCATGAGTTCTCCATCGCCTATGTCCTCCAGTTCTCTTCCTGTTATTGCATTTTCAGGATTAAATCCCAGTTCCTTTCCTACGGCCTTAGCAGTCTCAACATTATCTCCAGTGGCCATTACAACACCTATCCCTGCCTCCCTGCATTCGTTGACAGCCTCTTTTACGTTTTTCCTGGGTGGATCTATCATGCCCTGAAGGCCCAAAAAGACCATCCCGCTCTCTATCTCACTGTCTTCTCCGTCAATATCCTCTACATCCCTTCTAGCAAATCCAAGGACACGAAGTGCTTCCCTCGTAAGCTCATTAATCTTTTTCTCTATCTCTGATTTCCTCTTGTTGGTCATCTCTTTAATCTCGCCGTCGATAAGAACCCTGTCACACCTCTCAAGAACTACTTCGGGTGCGCCCTTCATGTAGGCAACCCTGTCCTCTGTGACAACTGTCATCCTTTTTCTGTGAGAAGAAAAGGGTATGCTTCTTGTCCTTTTCTTTTCCTTTCTCAGGCCTGCCTTCATACCGGAGACAAGAAGGGCCACCTCTGTTGGACTGCCATGAAAATCCTTTTCCGATCTGCCCTTGGCTACTTCGGAATTGTTGCAGTAGACCCCGCATTCCAGCAGCGGCTTGAGGTATTCGGTGTCCGTCTTGCACCCATCCTTCATAAATTTGCCACTTGTTTCTGTCCCTAGCCCCGTGACATTGTACTCTTCACCCTGAAAGTAAAGCTTCTCAACCGTCATTGTTCCTTCTGTGAGTGTGCCTGTTTTGTCCGTAACAATGTAGTTAACGGAACCGAGGGCCTCTACAACAGGAAGCCTTCTGACCAGGGCATCTTTTTCGAGCATTTTTCTGGAACCAAGGGCCATTGTAAATGTGACTATCGCAGGAAGAGATTCGGGTATGGCGGCGACGGCTAGACTGATGGCCATCAAGAATACAGTTATAGGCGTGGCGCCTGTGAGGGTAAACTGAACAAGAGCTACCAGCAGAACAATTCCTATAACTATATGGCCTACCTTCTTCCCCATCTCATCTACCTCCACCTGAAAAGGCGTGTCCCTTTCATTTATCCCTTCTATTTCCTTGGCAATGCTTCCAAGTTCCGTGTCCATTCCTGTCTCAACGACCACGGCCATCCCCCTCCCCTTGACAACATGAGTACTCTTGAAAACCATGTTCTTTCTGTCCGCAACAGGAGTATCTTCATCAAGGACGCATTCCTCCTTTGATACATTCACACTCTCGCCGGTGAGCGCAGCTTCGTCTGTGGCAAATGATTCAACCTCTATGAGTCTAGCATCCGCAGGAACGGCATCGCCCTGCTTTAAATACAAAACATCTCCAGGAACCACCTTTTCTGAATCAATTTCTATCCTCTCGCCCTCTCTTATTACATTGGTCCTCGGGGTGGACATTTCCCTTAAAGCCTCTATAGACTTCTCCGCTCTATAGTCCTGGAAGAAACCGAAAAGACCGTTCACGATCAGTATAGTGAATATTATAAATGACTCCATGTATCTTGGATCATAACCCGGGAAAAAGCCTGTAAACAATGAAAGAAGGGCCGCCGCCAAGAGTAGATATATTAGGTTATCATCAAACTGGTCGAAAAGTATATGGAAGGCGGAAATTGTATGTTCGTCTTTGATTTTGTTTTTACCCTCTTCCTCTAGTCTTTTTTCCACCTCCTCAACGCTCAGCCCCTCCTTTGAGGTTCTAAAATCTGAAAAAATCTCATCGACTGTCTTTCTGTGCCAACACATCCATGAATACTAAGCAGGTGGAAATTAAAAAATCATAGTATGATATCGAAACTGTCCTTCTTCTAG
>PWFY01000051.1 GCA_003554235.1 Candidatus Aenigmatarchaeota archaeon | reverse complement strand
TTTTGCTGCCTTTTCTTCATTTATATTTACACTGTCCTTTTCTTCGAGACAGTATGCAACGGCAGGAACGGAATGTTCCACCGGGACCGATCTTATAGAGTACTCCTCCTTATCTACTAGCACGCTTTCTTTATCTCCTTCGTAATCAACATCCACAGCCTTTACCTCAAATCCGAAGTCATACCATGACATGTCTGAAAGAAGTGATACAAAACGGGAGGCATCGGGTCCGTAGATCTCAAGTACCCCTTCTCTTCCTTCGAGATTGAAGGTCTCGATAAGACCCAGAAGTCCGGCGAAATGATCGGCGTGCCAGTGTGTTATAAATATCTTGTCGATCTTCATGAACGAGAGCCCTGCCTTCTGTATCTGTCTCTGTGTTCCTTCGCCGCAGTCCCAAAGAAATACGTCACCTTCCCTTCTGATCCATATAGAAGAGTGATGCCTCTTTTTGGTGGGTATCACACTCCCTGATCCGAGTATGACTACGTCAAGAGGCTTCATAGCATAGGAGTTTAAGTCAAGGAGGTTTTTATATGTTCCCAATACCAAGGCTTTAAGTTTGTATTATAACTATACTAGTAGGAGGGGTGTTGATATTGGGAAAAAACAATGAAGGGAAGATCATAAAGGACCCTGTCCATGGTTTCATGGACCTCAACAGTCTTCAGGTCGACCTTCTTTCGCAACCTGAGCTGCAGAGAATGACATGGGTAAAGCAGCTGGGTCTTGGTGTACTTATCTATCCAGGAGGGCATCAGACCCGGTTGGAACACTGTCTTGGTACTTCTTACCTGTGTAAAATGATAAGTGAAAAATTAGGTCTACCCGAAGACGAGAAAAGCCTTCTGGAGGCAGCAGGGATACTACACGATATAGGTCACCCACCCTTTAGTCATTCCATCGAGGAAGTCATGGAAAGAAATCATATGGAAGCAACAAAGGATCTGATAGTTGGGGAAGAAAAGCTGGACATGGAAGGCTCGGGCAGAATACCAGAAATACTCGATGAATATGGAATAGATCCAAAGGATGTTGCTGATCTTGTTACAGGGAGGTTCTCTGGAAAGGGCTATCTCCAGGATATAATCAGCTCCCAGATGGATGCAGATCAACTTGATTACCTGGCAAGGGATGCCCACCACACAGGCGTTTCCTACGGTTCGATAGAAACCGGCTGGATAATAAATGTGATGAGAGTAAACGAGGGTAGGTTGACCTATCTAGAAAAGGGGATAGACGGGCTTGAGGACTGTATACTTGCAAGGGATCACATGTATTCGAGCGTGTACTGTCATAAAACCACTTCTATAGCCGAGAAGATGCTTCTCAGGGCGGTGGAGAGACATCTTGAAGAAGACAATGGAGACGGAGTTTTCTGGATGACAGACGGTGAGCTGCTTGAAACGCTTTATTCGTCCAATCCGTTCTCAAAGGAAATTGTCAGAAGGCTGAGATCAAGGGAGTTGTACAAGAGAGCCTTTGCGGTCAAGGATATCGAGGAGACGGAAAACACCAAAAGACTAAAAGAACTTATCGAGGGATGTGAAAAAGACATAGAGAGAGATCTTATTGATATTACAGGACTGGATGACGGAGAGATAATAGTCAATAGACAAGCCAGGCTCACCAAAAACCTGGAGCCCAGGCTTCGTGAGTTTGATATAAGGATAACCATGGAGAGCGGAGAAGTTGTACCCCTCGAATCCATATCCAAAACGGTTGCCTCCCTGAAAAAGAGGGAACCTGTGAGGGATATTTTTTCTGTTTATACTCCCGAAGAACATCGATCCAGGGTTTCTGAGGCTGTAAAAAGTTATGTCAAGTAGAATATTCTAACCAAACAGCCTACTTCTTATTTCATTAACACGCTTTTCTGTTAAGCTATCTTTAACTTCCTTCATCTCAAGTATCGTTTTCCTCAGTTCCTCTGTGTTCAATTCAACGGGTTTGTTTTTGAGATTGTACTGGTTTTCTATTCTAAGCTCCTTGCTCTTTTTCAGTTTCCTTGATGTTCCATCAGGGATTACCTTTTGTTCCTCGAGAAAGCTTGCTACTTCTATTGTGCAGTCGTGTATCTCTGACTTGATTCCAATTCTTGCAAGAACTGCTGAGATACAGAAATATTCTATATAGTATTTTATAGTGGCAGTCCAGATTCTCGAGCCATTTTCAACTACCATCTGGAGTACCCTAAAACTTTCCTCGGCGTTCCGTAGATAGTTTTCAGCTATGTTTTCACTGGGCTCAGCTAGCTGTATTCCATCCTTTTGATTTTTACACCATTCCAAGCTCGCCATACATTTCACCAAAAAGCTTAACAAAATAGTCGGTTCCGTTGAGGACAATATGTTTCTTGTGTAGCTCCTTCTTAAATCTTCTGTCGAGGCCTTTTTTCCCTTTGACGTGGGTTTTGTGTACCGGTATGTAGACCTCACCGAAATCTTCAAGGACCTTGTCCAACATCTCAGGTTTTTTACCGACTATCAGAAGGTCTATATCTTCACCTTCTCTGTTAACTGCGTAGGATCCAAAGACTATGAACCTTGCATCTGACATAAAGGGTAGAATTTTTTCATAGAGCCTTTTTACCAAACTGTCTTCCTCAAGAAATAAGCTGGTTTTCATCTTTTCTGCGATTGAAAGGTAGTGGAAAACCAAGGCACATTCTGTGTTAAGTCTGTATTTTCTATGCTTTCCATCCCCTTCTACTCTCAGTATGTTTTCATCTACCAGCTGCTCTATATACCTTTTCAGGGTCTGATGAGGTTTTTCCAATTCTCTTTCGAAGTCTGCAAGTATGAGACTTCTTCTGTAGTCCGAGAGATATGGTATTAAAACCTTCCATTTAGTAACTTTTCCTACCATAATGTATATATAATTACTTTAGTATTTAAATCTTATAAATCCGGTATCGGGAGTCGGCTCATATTTTTTCCAGTACGAACACTTCCCTTGTCAGGTCGCCATGTACCTTCTCCTTGAACTTTTTTCTTTGTTTGAATCTGCTATTCTCTACAAGGTCTTCGATGTTTAGCCTTCTTGGTGCTCCGATGACGCATTTACCTCTTTCCACAAGGATTTCGTGGATCTGATCCAATGCGTCCCCATACAGTTCTTTCAGCTCCTTACCGGATACCTTTGAAGCCCTACCATAGGGCGGGTCCGTGACAACTGCGTCGAATTTTTTGTCCCAGACCTTACTGAGTTTCTGAACCTCACATTTCCTGATCTCACCGTCCACATCGTAGTGGTTCATATTTCTCCTGCAGCCGGAAACCATTTTACCTTCTGAATCGGACCCGTATACCTCGCAGCCCATGAGTCCGCCTTCTATGATTATTCCTCCTGTCCCGCAGAAAGGATCCAACAACCTTTCATCCTTTTCTATGCCGGTGAGGTTGACCCAACAGCGTGCCTCCCTCGGGGGCAGAGATACTGGTCTCGAGAACGGGCGTGACTCGGACTCCCTT
>PWFY01000033.1 GCA_003554235.1 Candidatus Aenigmatarchaeota archaeon | reverse complement strand
TATTCCGCCTCCCAACAACTCGTCCAGTTCTTCGCACCCTGTGGAAAGTCTCTCCACTTTCATAACAGTTAAGTTTTTGCCTCAGGCTTAAAATATTAACTTTTTAATTTACCTAAACAAAAACTTTATAAAGTTTAGTTTACCTAAACAAAACATGACCAAGGAAATTACCATGGACAAGGATGGGGAGCTTGCAGCCCTTGTTAGTTTCTGTGTGGATTCGGACAAGTTCCCATCGAACTACAGGAGAAACAAGTTTTACCGGGGTCTCTACGGATGGAAGCAGAAGGTAAGACGTGGTGGAAAGGAATACGTCTACGACCGAAAAGGTATACTGGACAGGATACCGAGCATAAAGGTTGATAAGTCTGTCTACATAGTTCCTATTGAGATGGTCGGCAGGGTGATAAAATACCTTGACAGTTGGGAAGACAAAGTAGACTACAAGATATTCAAGGTTTTACTGGAAGAGGATAGTTTTAAAAAAATGAATGAAAAAGAAGATGGAAGGGAAGTGTGGACCGAAATTCCCGTGAGGTAATATTATGAACAAAAAAGACGGAAACAATGATGCAGTCCGCCTAAAGATAGGCGAGCTTACATCCAGAGAAGAGTTTGGAAAGGGTATCGCAAGACTTGATTCAAAGGTTATGAAGGAGCTTAACGTAACGGAGGGAGACGTTATAGAGATCGAGGGTAAGAAGAAAACGGGCGTTCTCGCAGTTCGATCTTACCCTGAAGACGTTGGCAGTAACCTGGTACGTATAGATGGCCTTGTTAGGAAAAACGCTGGCACATCTGTCGGTTAAAACGTAAAGGTCAGAAAGGCCGAGGCAAAGCCTGCAGACAAGGTAACGCTTGCTCCAGCACAGGAGGGGGTTGCACTCCACATCTCACCGAATATACTAAAGAAAAATCTATATATGAGGCCTGCTTCAAAGGGTGACATAATAGTTCCTACCTCTGTCCGAAGTGACAGAAGAGGCGGAAGCCTTTTTGAGGACTTCTTCGGAGAGGATATATTTTCTGAAATGATGACAGGCATTGGAGGTACAGAGACCAGATTAATGGTTGTCAATACAAAGCCAAAGGGAATAGTGAAGATAGACGACCAGACATCGATAGACTTAAAGCCCAAGGCTGTTGAGATCGAGGAAGAAGATATACCAACGGTGACCTACGAGGATATAGGAGGTCTGCACAACGAGATAAAGAAGGTCAGGGAGATGATAGAGGTCCCGCTGAAGCATCCTGAGGTATTTGAAAGGCTCGGTATAGAGCCTCCTAAGGGCGTTCTACTGCACGGGCCTCCCGGTACGGGTAAGACGCTTTTGGCAAAGGCTGTGGCAAACGAGGCAGGAGCCCATTTCCAAACTATAAACGGTCCTGAGGTCATGTCCAAGTTCTACGGTGAGTCCGAGAAGAAGGTCAGGGAGATCTTCGAGGAAGCAGAAGAAGGTTCGCCCTCCATAATATTTATAGATGAGATAGATGCGATAGCTTCAAAGAGAGAGGAAGCAAGTGGTGAAGTTGAAAAAAGAGTGGTTTCACAGCTTCTGACTCTCATGGATGGTCTTGAAGCAAGAGGACAGGTTATAGTTATAGCAGCCACCAATAGGGTGGACGCCGTGGATCCTGCCCTAAGGAGGCCGGGAAGGTTTGACAGGGAGATAGAGATAGGTGTACCGGACAAGGACGGTAGAAAGGAGATACTCCAAATACATACAAGGCATATGCCTCTTACAGATGATGTCAATCTGAACAAGATCTCCGACAGGACCTATGGTTATGTAGGTGCCGATATAGAGGCCCTCGCAAAGGAGAGCGCCATGCATGCGCTCAGAAGGGTCCTGCCTGATATATCTGATTTACAGGATATGGATACACTTCCCGAGGAGAAACTCGAGAAGCTCAAGGTAAGTGCCAAGGACTTTGATTACGCCATGAGGATGGTCGAGCCTTCTGCTATGAGGGAGGTCCTAATCGAAGTGCCGGACGTTAGTTGGGAAAGTGTGGGAGGACTTGAAGACGTTAAAAAGAGATTGAAGGAGGCAGTAGAATGGCCTCTTAAGCATTCTGAATCCTACAGGAGACTTGGTATAAGACCACCTTCCGGTCTGCTGCTCTATGGTCCACCTGGTTGCGGTAAAACAATGTTGGCGAAGGCTGTTGCCAACAAGTCTGATTCCAACTTCATAAGTGTGAAAGGGCCTGAATTGCTGAGCAAGTGGGTTGGTGAGTCAGAGAAGCGCGTAAGAGAAATATTCAAAAAGGCAAAACAGGTTGCGCCTACCGTTGTGTTTTTCGATGAGTTGGATGCACTTGCTTCTGAGAGAGGAAGCTCTATGGGTGAAAACGTCTCCGAAAGGGTTGTTTCACAGATACTGACAGAGATGTCGGGTCTTGAAGAGCTTAACGATGTAATAGTACTCGGTGCAACAAACAGGCCCGACATGATAGATTCTGCACTTCTAAGGCCAGGGCGTTTTGATAACCAGATTTTGGTTCCTGCGCCCGATGAAGAGGCACGCCTTGAAATATTTAAGATTCACACCGAGGAAATGCCTTTGGCAGACGATATAGACCTAAACGGGCTGGCCGAAAATACAGAGGGATACTCCGGTGCTGACATAGCTGCTATATGCAGAGAAGCGGCCATGAATGCTCTTAGAGAGGACAGAGAATCCGATATCGTCGAGAGGAAACACTTTGAAAGTGCGCTGGAGGAGTCAAGCCTTTCGATAACAGATAGTATGTCCGACTACTATGAGGAGTTTGAGGCCTCTAGACAGAGGTTTAGGGAAAGCGATGAAATAGATTACGTGGGCTAATTTTATGGAACTACCTGCACTTTTTGTAAACTTTAAGACCTACGAAGAGGGTACAGGCGAGAAAGCGGAGAGTTTAGCAGAACTATGTGAGAATATTTCTTTGGAAACAAAAAAGACTATAGTTCCGGTTGTCCAGGTTTCCGACCTTTACAGGGTTTCGCGGGTGGTTGACATTCCAGTCTATTCTCAGACGGTTGATCCAGTTGGATACGGTTCAAATACCGGAAGTGTTCTCCCAGAAGGCTTGAAAAAGAACGGTGCTCATGGTGCTGTTATAAACCATTTCGAGGACAGGAAGGATTTCAGTGCAATAGAGAGATGTATAAACAGGTCCAATGAACTGTTTCTTGAAACTATGGTTTGTGCGAAGGATCCCGAGGAAGCCGGTGAGATTTCTCAACTTGATCCGGATCTTGTTGCGATAGAACCCCCGGAATTAATAGGTAGTGATGCTTCTGTTAGCACTGTAAAACCAGAGATTATAACCGAGTCTCTGGAAAAGGTTTCACAACCCCTGATCTGCGGTGCAGGTATAAAGAGTAGAGAAGATGTAGAAAGGGCAGTTCGTCTAGGTGCAGATGGGGTGTTTGTCGCCTCCGGTGTCGTAAAGGCAGGAAATATAGAGGAAGAGATAAGGGAGCTTGTTGAAC
>PWFY01000068.1 GCA_003554235.1 Candidatus Aenigmatarchaeota archaeon | reverse complement strand
GTGGAGATGCCTATGTGTGTGAATGCAGTCCAGAAAAATGGAAAGACCTAAGAGACCAAAGCAAAGGCTGTCCTTGTAGGGAGATGGACCCTGATAAACACGTAAAAAGATGGCACAAAATGCAGGACGGAGAATACGAACAAGGGGAAGCCGTGGTAAGAATAAAAACTGATATAAAACATAAAAATCCTGCAAGAAGGGACTGGCCTGCTTTAAGGATACTGAAGGACCACGAGCATCCATATGTTTCAAAGGACTACAACGTCTGGCCTCTCTACAACTTCGCGTCAGCAATAGACGACCACGAGCTCAACGTAACCCACATATTTAGAGCAAAGGAACATTCGACAAACACTGAAAACCAGAAAGATCTCTACAATCTGTTTGGTTGGAAATATCCTGAAACTATACACCATGGATTCTTATCCCTTAAGGGAGCTGTGCTGTCTACTAGCACCATAAGAAATGGGATACAGACAGGTAAATACGAAGGATGGGATGATCCAAGGCTCGGGACAATAAAGGCACTGAAAAGGAGAGGTTTCCAGGCCAAGGCCATAGAAAAGCTGATACGTAAATACTCGATAAAGGGATCAAATGCCGAAGTATCTATGGAAGAGTTCACAAGCATCAACAGAAAAATAGTGGACCCTATAGCAAATAGATATTTTTTTGTAGAGGAGCCTTTCTGTATAGAGGTTAAAGGTTCAAAGAAAAAGGGCACAATAGAACTTCCGATGCACCCTGAAAAAGATGATAAGAGAACTGTGGAAGTAGGTGATAGGTTCCTCGTGGAAAAGAAGGACATCGAAGACAATAGGGGTAAAACAATCCGACTGAAGGGGTTGTACAACATCAAAGTTCCTGAAAATGGTAATAACTGTGAATTCGCCGGTGATAGCATAGTTCAGGACATGCCAAAGGTACATTGGCTTCCAAACTCAGAAAATGAGGAAATAACCGAAGCGGAGATAATGATGCCCGACGCAGGTAAGAAAAGGGGTAAGGTAGAGAAAAATGTCCTTGATGAACAAATAGACAACGTCCTCCAGTTCGAAAGGTTCGGGTTCGTGCGTTTGGATGAAAAGTCAGAAAGGGGTCCTAAATTTTGGTTTGCACACAAATAAGTTAAGTTGGGCTGTTTTCTCTAAACTTTTAAATATTTACGTGCCATAGAAATGTTAGTTCATTTTGAGAGCGTGGCTCTCAAATATTGAGATCGGAGGATTTCAAAAGATGAAAATCACTGATGAAACAAAAACCGAGAGGTGATTGGATGACAGATTACATAAAATTTGATGTCTCAGAGGATCTTGAAGACAAGATCCTAGAAGCTGTGGAAACTGCAAGGGCCACAGGAAAGCTTAGTATAGGTACAAATGAGGTCACAAAATCAATTGAAAGAGGGAATACTGAACTTGTGGTTATAGCCGAAGATGTAGAACCACCAGAGGTTGTAATGCATCTTCCTGCCATATGTGAAGAGAAGTCTACTCCCTATGCATATGTCGGAGAAAGGGAAGAGCTTGGCAGAGCATGTGGAATAAATGTTCAGACTGCTTCCATGGCTATAACAGAATCAGGAGATGGAGAAGACCTTGTAGAAGAAATAGTTGATGAGATAAAGACTTTAAAATCTACAGAGTAAATGATGTGACATGGCAGAAGAAGCTGTTCCAGGAAAGGTTGTTCAGACACTTGGCAGAAGTGGTGTAGGAGACGTCACTAGGGTTAGATGTAAGGTTTTAGAAGGCAACGACGAAGGCAAGGTTCTGGTAAGGAATGTTGTTGGACCTGTAAAGAAAGGTGACATCCTCATGCTCAGAGAAACCGAAATGGAATCCGGAGGAAGAATACATTAGTGATACCATGGAATGCAGTTTTTGTGGCGAAAAGATAGACAAGGGTGAAGGCAAGATATTTGTCAAAAAAACCGGTGGCAGTTTCTTCTACTGTTCTTCCAAATGTGAAAAAAATCATCTAAAACTCGGACGGGAACCTAAAAAAACAAAATGGGTGAAATAAGATGAAGCTTTTGATTTTTGGACCCCCTGGCTCTGGTAAAGGAACCTACTCTTCAAGGATCGAAGATAGAATAGATGTTGAACATATAGCAACAGGGGACATATTCAGAGAAGCTGTAAAAAAGGAAACAAAACTGGGTAGAAAGGTCAAAGAATATCTGGACAGGGGCGATTTAGTACCCGATGAACTTGTAAACAAAGTAGTAAGGGAGAAGCTCAAGGAAAAGGATGACTTTATTCTTGATGGCTACCCTAGAACAGTAGATCAGGCAAAGTTCCTTGAAAGCTTCACGGACCTGGATGCACTCATAGTTCTCGATGTAACAGACGAAATAATAATCAAGAGGCTTTCCTCGAGGAGAATATGTAGAGAATGTGGTGAGGTTTATAATAAGCTGTTCAACCCACCGGAACGCGACGATATCTGTGATGAGTGTGGAGGGGAACTCTATCAAAGAGATGATGACAAACCCGATGTAATCAAAGACAGAATAAATACATACGAAAACAGGTCGGAGCCTGTATTGGACTACTTTGAAGGAGGTATACCTTTTGTAGTAAACAAATGCAGGGAAGCAAATGCGCCTATAGAAGAGATGGTAGACAGTATCATGGAACAACTAAGAAAAAAGAACCTAATTTCCTAACCCTTAAGCAATCCCTTCTTTTTAGCATACTTGCCGTACTGCTCAAATACGAGCAGTTCTTTATCTTCTTTTCCTAACCAAGAGTCTATACTTCTGTCTTTCTGACCTTGTTTCTTGGTTATGTGTTCTGTGACTGTTATATCGAAGGCATCAGATCCTGCGCCAGACCCATACGAAGTCACAAAAATCCTTTCACCTGGTGATGCCTGATCAAGAACCCTACAGAGTCCGATAGGAACACACGCAGAATAAGTATTGCCTATGAAATCTACCACTATAGTAGGCTCTATCTGTTCATCCGAGAAGCCTAGCCTCTTACCAACCTTTCTCGGAAACTTACCATTTGGTTGATGGAAAAGAGCATAGTCATAGTCTTCCGGCTCCGTTCCTTGCTTCTCCATTAGCCTTTTGGCGGCTGTTTCTATATGCTTGAAGTAGGCGGGCTCACCTGTAAACCTACCAAAGTGCGCAGGAAACTCCTCTGTCTCGCCTCTAAGAAAGTCAGGTGTATCGGTCGAGTATGACTCGTAGCTGTTTATCACAGCTATAGGTTTTGTATTACCAATAAGCAGTGCTGCACCACCATCACCTGCCATATATTCAAGAGCTCCACCGGGTTTCGCCTGCGCAGAGTCGGAGCCTATGGCCATACCGTAGTTTATAGTACCGGCCTTTACCGAATCGTGGGCCTCTATCATGGCCTGGGTCCCTGCCTTACATGCAAACTCAAAGTCTACGCACTGTCCATCGGAACCTAAAAACTCCGCAACTATAGAAGCTGTAGGATTGACTGCATATGGATGTGATTCAGATCCTACCATTATTTTTCCTATCTCAGATGGCTCCACATCGTTGTTCTTCAAACAGTTGAGCGCAGAGTTCATGGCATAGGAACCCGGATCGTCCCACTTTCCAGGAAAGCTTTTTACGAGGCCT
>PWFY01000028.1 GCA_003554235.1 Candidatus Aenigmatarchaeota archaeon | reverse complement strand
CTCTATCTCCATCTCGTCGAGAATGGTTACCCCGTCGTTGGTTACTACTATATCTCCCATCGAGTCCACAAGCATCTTGTCCATTCCCTTTGGACCCAGTGTGGTCCTCACGGTTTCTCCTACTGCTTCTCCTGCTGCAATGTTGTTTTTCTGTGCTCCTTTTCCGCTCTGTCTTTGGGTGTCTTCGCCTAGAATGAATATGGGCTGTCCGACACCTTGTGCTCCTGGTGTAATATTCATCACCTCCTTGTTTTTTTGTTCTTGGGTTTAAAATCTAAAATAGTGGGTTGCCCCAGGGCAAATATACCTCCATGCACATATTTAAAAGTTACGGCAACGGACAAAGTTTTATTTTATCTGTGGTAAGTTTATACCATGTTCAGACTCGGAGCCCATGTATCAATAGGCGGGGGCATACACAAGGCTGTAGAGAGGGAAGAAGAAACTGGCGGAAACTGCGGACAGATCTTCGTAGGATCGCCGCGTGGCTGGAAGGTCAATCAGCCCGACGAGGATGAAGTAAAGAGATTCAAGAGGCTTTCGGAGGAGAAGGACATAAGGCCATGGGTAGTACATGGTACATACCTCATAAACCTTGCAACACCGAAGAAAGAGCTTGGAAAAAAATCCTTAGGTGCGGTCCAGTCCGAGATAAACGCAACTAAAAAACTTGGAATCCCTTTCTATACTTTCCACCCAGGAGCTCATACAGGTGCTGGAAAAGACAACGGTATACGGAAAGTTGCTTCAAGGCTATCCAGATTGGAGATACCAGAAGGTGTCAAGGTTCTTCTTGAGAATACAGCCGGCAAGGGTACCACGGTTGGAAAGACGTTTTCAGAACTTTCTGATATGATAGAGCTCTCTGACCACGGTTACGGAAAACTTGGAGTATGCTTGGACACCTGTCATATGTATTCCGCAGGTTACGATTTCTCTACATCCAATCATCTGGAGGAGCTTCTCGGAAGGTTGGAAGAAGAGATAGGAATAAAAAATATCCATTTTCTTCATCTAAACGACTCTAAGTACAGCTATGCTTCTGAAAAGGACGAGCATGAGCACATAGGTTTGGGTGAGATAGGCGACAGACCGTTCGAACTTTTCATAAACCACAAGAATCTCAGGAACAAGCCCATGGTCCTTGAAACACCTGTAGATGAAAAGGGGTTCAGTTGGAACATAGAAAAGCTAAAGAGAATGAGACGCTAACAGTCGCATGCTCTCCACCAGGCGTCCTGGCTATCACTCGGGGCGAAGTTTGTGCAGTCCATTATTTCCCCCTCCCTTTCTATAACAAAGTCTGACGGTACTGTTTCTGCATCGCAACCACCTTCCTCTAGAAAGATTCTGCAACATTGTTCGATGGGACTAATACCGTAGCCTGCCTGCGCTTCTATATGAAAGTTTGCTGCTGCACCGGCGATCACAAGGAACAGTACCAGCGCAAATGCGTAAGAGAAGTTGTGCATCATCTTTGAAACCATTGATAGGATGGCTCCTGTGGATATCAGGATAAACGAGAGGATGAAGGCCTCGCTTAGGTATTCTACGGGAATACTTACAGGGATTATGTGAAATGAAACAAGGAGAAGTACGGAGCCTGAAACAAGAAGAGACAGCCCGACCTTATAGAGCTTGGATCTAAATTCTTCTGTAAGCAACTCATTTTTCTTGGGATTTTTTAGGGCCATTGTAAATAAGTTCTGCACAGGAACTTATTAATTTTACTAGGTATTTTCCTTCCTTTCCTTCAGGACCTTGATTAGTTCTCCAGGTCCATCCAACTCCTTGAGCTCTTCCTTTTTTATCACAGGTAAGGCCGCCCTTTCTTCATTTTCTTCGGAGACCACAAAGGCCTCGGACCCACTTATGCGAGAGAACTCGGCAAGAGTTTTAAGTCCTCTACCAACTCCCTGTCTCGAGAGTACCACGGTCTCATGCTTCATAACGTAATGTGGTGGAGCCCTTTGGATGGGGTGTGCTGAAATTCCAAGGCCCTTTAAAATTGATAACATACCACCCTGGATAGCTTTCTTTCCTTTCTCGATATCCATCTTCTCAGGTCCGAAGGGATCGACCTCCTGTCTCAACCTTTCACCGAAAAGCTCCTCCATAGCAGATACCACAGATAGAAACACCCGTTCTTTCCCTGATTCGTGTTCTGAAATATTCTTTTGGGAAACGCCTATTTTTTCTGCAAGCTCTTCCTGTGTCATGTCCCTTTCTTTTCTGAGCTCTCTAAGCTTTCTTGGTTTAAGTTTTGCGAACAACCCGCCCCTTGTTCTTAGCCTTTCCGGCGGCTTTCCTCCAATTGTTTCCTTGAACGTCTCTATGGCCATTGTTGGTATTCCAAACCTTTCGTACATAGTAGCAGTGTCAAGAGTTTCCTTTCTGGTTCTATTTCCTATCAAGAAACAATGTGCTTCAAGTAGCCTTGAAAGTAGTTTCAAATCTTTTGCCTGTTCTTTCTGAAAAGAGTCGACGTTTGTGAGCACCTTCAGAAGAATAAACCTATCTCTCCTGGCTGCGAGATCAAAACACCCTCCTCTATAGACAAAGGTATCGAAGCCCATAGAATTCAAAAATTCTTTGACATCCCCCAGGATTTTCATTTTCATGGCAGATCTGTATCCGGCCGTTTATCTAAGGCCTTTCAAAATCTTTTTAACTCCATAAAGATAAAAAGGTTTAACTGTCATTTAGTTTGTTGTAGGGACCGTGGCTTAGCTTGGTTAGAGCCTTTCCACAGACAAGTTTTCTGTGGGAAGATGACCAAAGCGCCGGTCTTATAAGGCCGCCGTGCGTAAATCGGTTCAGTGCGCGGCATAGAAGCCGGAGATCTCGGGTTCAAATCCCGGCGGTCCCATCTTTTTAAAGTTTAAATAAAATGAGAGTGCAATAATTTAGAGAGAGATATGTCTATACCCTTTATATCCAGTCCCTGGGTCGCTCTTCTCGGTGGTGCGATCCTCGGATTCCTTGTAGGTTATTTCATCCCCTGGTACAGACATTACTGGACAAATCGACATGAGCTTAGGTCTATGAGGTAAGAAATGGTGATAATATTTTTGAATCGGTTTTAGGAGATCTGTCTGATATGGTTCCGGTCGACTTCGGCTCCATTTCAGAATATTCATCGACAAACCCGATAATATCCTTCGTCATTGCCTTCGTGATATTTTTCATACTGGGGTATATTATAAGCTGGTTCAAGAACTACTTCACAAAAAGGTCCCAGCTAAAGACGCTTCAGAGATGGCGAGTAAACTAGTATTCAACCGCCGAAGGAACTCCCGCTTGCGATTCTTTTACTTTCCTTTTCCAGGACTTCTCCTGTCTCTGTATCGATCGAGACAGTTACTATCGAAAGGCTTTTCACAACAAATACTCCCCTCCAGACCTGTCTCTCATCTTCAGATTTCACTGAAAAAAGAAACTTTCTATAGGATATGTTGAAATCTTTATCTACTACTTCCTTGGCCTTCTTTATACCTTCTTCTGTTCCAATCGAGATTTTTCCAAGTTCTATTTTTCCCGTGTTTTCTCTTAAGGGTTCATCTGTAACTCCTATACTTACCTCTTCTTCTTCGACTTCAACGGAGGTTATTTCGTCCCTTTTTTTGGAG
>PWFY01000087.1 GCA_003554235.1 Candidatus Aenigmatarchaeota archaeon | reverse complement strand
CTCCCGCATCTACAAGGTATATTCCTTCTGTACTTTATATAAGTTCACCTTGCTTTTCGTTGGGTTCTACAGCCACATCAAAAACCTCCTGTAATTATAAGGTCCCTGTTGTCAACCCTATCCAGGTCCACATCACCTACAGGGAACCTACTTTTTTTGTATCTGTTAAGCTCTTCCAGTTTTTCGCCCAAAAAATCCTCAAACTTGTCGATATCTTCTTTGAAGTAGTTTGTCTTTCTAGCGGTCACGAGCTTCCTTAGAATTGACCTACAACCCTTTGTGAGTTGCTTTTCAGTAACATCCTTTCCTCGTCCTATCTCCAGTAGGGGTCTGAACCTATCCACCATCTCCTCGGTATAGTTTCGCTCCATTACATCTTTATAATAACAGTCCTCCGGGACAAAATCCATTTCTTCCATTATTTTCCTGTAGTTTTCGTAGCCCGATGCATCCAGTAGTTTTTTTCTGCTTTTTGAGCTTCTCAGAAACTCAAAGGCTTCTCTATTAGTCAACCAGTTTTTGAAGGTTTTGGGATAGTATGTGATTGTAGTCTTATTGTCCCTTACATCTCCCCTTCCTTTGATAGAGTCGTCCTTGTTTTCGAGCAAATGGTAGAAGGTAAACTTGAGCTTCTGGTTAGGAACCACAGTTCTATGGTGAGCCAGATATAACAATGCCTGGAAGTTAGGTTGATCCTCGACGAGATCCAGGTTGGAGTTTGTAACGATGTTTCTCTCGGATTTTCTTCTACCGGTTTTATAGTCTACCAGATGATTCTTACTTTTTATCAGATCGACTATACCTCTCACACCCAGTTTCTCGTTATGAAAGGATGCTTCGGTAATCTTAGAAAGGACAGACATTCCAAACCTTTTAGCAAAGAAGTTATCCTGCTCTCTCTCCTCATATCCCTGGAGAACAACTTTTTCGTAGTCCTCGTCTTCCAGATAGGAAATTATGTTTTTCATGCCTATAATAAACTCTGTTTTCAAAAGCTCGAGCTCCAGGTCATCGGCATAGGGCTTGATCCTCCCGATCATCAGATCTGCTAACTCTTCAAGGCCCATTTTCTTTACAAAGTCCGGATGGTTTACGTAGAACTCGGCAAAGTCATGGAAAAGGTTGCCTTTAACCATAACGTCTCTGTCCACTGTTCTGACAAGCCTGTAAAAGTAGTAGTTCCTTGGGCACTGCACAAATGTATTCAAACTGCTCTGGCTTACTGCCTTTACCTCGTCGACTTCAACATCCATTTCTCGGGCTTCAAAGCCTCCGCCTAGCTCTAAGTCCCTGGGAAAATACCTTTCGTGTGGTAGATCGGAAAAACTTCTGAACCTCTCTCTTACTATATCGTTAAAGTAAAGACATGGCGTCACGTTCTCGTTCATAAACCTGTCCTGGACTAGGTAGTGGCTGCCCTCATTCTGTATAAGAATCTTGAAGTCCTTGAGCTTCTTTTCATCAAATTCCTTTTTCTTGATCCAAGGCTCATCGGGACTTTCAGGACTCCATGATGTACCCATCCCCACGTGAAATATTACAGGTTTGTCTATGTACGATGTGTTTCGCGGCGAAGCAAACAGTATTCCATAACCACCTTCCTTGATTTCAATATCAAAGGTATTGAAGTAATGTTCCATGAGGTCCAGGTTGTTTTCATCAATGGTCATTTCACTGAAGCTTGCTTCTTCCATAACATTTTCCAGCTTCTCCATCTTTTTCCCAGACTTCTTCTCAAACAGTTCCAGTACCTCGCTAAAATTCTTACCCTTGACCCTCTCGATCACTTCTTCAAACCTCTCCAGACCTTCTTCGTTAACGTCTTCCAGATGCTGGTTGTTGTATTTCACAGGTACCTCTAAATCCATATATCTTAATAGAGGTTGTACATTTCTTACCGGTGTTCTTCCCTCGGACACTGCCGTCCTACATAGCATCAAGAAACTACGGAAGTGTGGGTCGTCGCGAAGGTTTTGCTTTGAAGTATATGGTATTCCTTCGGCTTCGAGAACGGACTGTATAAGCGGCTGGTACTTGCTATCTGGATCAACAACTACGGCTACGTCTCTTGGGTCCAGTTCCTTGAGATTTTTTCTTACAGCCTCCACGACATCGACTTCAGATCCGAATATTCTGAACCCCGGCAGGTCACTTTTACTCTCGGAGAAAACGTCCACAGTTTCATAGTTCTCGGGCAAAATCTTCTTATCAAGCTCGTTGAACTGATGCTCTTCTACGACTACAACTTTTTTGTCCTCGAGTTCGAACCTGTCCATCTCTCTGAATATATTGTCCGTCTCTCTGAGTACCTGGACTACCTTTTTCATCCTACTTTTGTCGAAACCTTCGTAATGCAAAACATTTTCCAATGATCCAGTTTCCTGCCAACAACTGATAGCTTTGTCAAGAAGATAGGAGGCCTCTCTCCAGCCCAGTTCTGTTTTTCTTACTAGATGATGGAAAACGCCTCTTTTGTCCAGGAGCTTCTTCCCGGTCTCAGAGTAGACAAGACGACGAGGGGTGGATGCAAACTTACCAAGCCTCGGCTCTTTCAATCTCTTTTCCAGTGCATCTACAAGGGGAGCGTCCACAGAAAGAACGAGATCGTATCCCTCGACCTTTTCGTATATCTCATCCAAACAAAGAGCTTTATCTACCTTCATCCATCAAACATTCTTTGTCATTTTATTTAATCCTTGTCTCTCCTGGAGCCAACAGAAGATTAGAAGCAGAGAAAAATATTGCAAACAGTGTATGGACCATAAGATAAAACAACCCAAAAGAATTGGTTACAGTGGGAAGATGGTCCTGATGTTCAAACAGAACTATAATACGGGTAGAAGGCCTTGAACTTCTGGAAATACTTTCTACTTATTCTATCAAATTCTTTCTTCAACCTCTTTTCCTCGTCACCGCTAACCTTCAATACTATATTTTCCCCTATGGGGGTAAAGTCATAATTACGGGAACATTCCAGTATATGCCTGTATCTTCCATCGTCCATGGAGACCTTTACGCCATCGAGTTGACCAGGACCTTCAAAATCATCAGGCAGTTCAAAGCCATAGGCTTTATTTGATCCATTTTCTTTGGTTTCTCCGGCACGATTCAGTACTTTACAGTCCTTTCCAGCCACGGTCAGGTATCCTTCAATATCTTCTACGTCTTCTTCGTAGGCTTCCATCAGTTTCCCAAAGGTCCCTCTCACAGCAAGTTCCTTCCTTCTTTTCTCAAGTCCCTCTCCGAAGTTCTTCTCCATACACCGACTATTTGAACAATAACATTTAAATCTATAACTCATAGCGAAAAAAGAAAAAACGGGCTGTTCAAGCTTTGGTTTGAACTGATCGCTGTATTCACTCTTCTTCAAGCTCTCCCAGCCTTTTTTCTACGTTCTCTATCTCTTCCTCCTGGCTCGATGCTCTCGATGGGAGATGTCTTCTCTTCATGGGTTCTGTCCTAGCTCGTCTTCTTCTGAAGGACCTCCGACGGCCTTCGGCACACCCAGGACCGTCGTACCCTTCACAGTAGCCAAGTCCTCTTCCTGTTCTCGGACCTTGGCCACGGGGACCTGTTCTGTCACCTCTCGGCATGGTAAATCACCTCACTTTTTACGGTTTTCTCTTTTTGGTTTTCTGTGGTTT
>PWFY01000020.1 GCA_003554235.1 Candidatus Aenigmatarchaeota archaeon | reverse complement strand
GATGCTCGGTGCACTCGACGACTTCTATGCTGTCACAGGCGGTAAAAGATACCTGAGGGCGGTTCTTCTCGGAGCCAGGGAGCCCAGATTCAAAGAGGTTGAAGAGTTCGAGTTCAAAAATGAATACCTGGACGACTCCCAGAAAAGAGCAGTAAAGGGTTCTCTCGAAGCCGAGGACATGTTCCTCATACATGGGCCTCCTGGAACCGGTAAAACTACGGCGCTTATAGAGACCATAGAACAGCATGTTGAGAGGGACCAAGGGGTCCTTGCTACTGCGGACTCTAACGTTGCTGTGGACAACCTCGTCGACTTCCTCAACGAACGTGGGGTTTACACCGTCCGTGTTGGCCATCCTGCCAGGGTTACAGAGACACTGCGGGAGCATACACTGGACTTCATGGTGGAGAAGAAAGAGGATTACAAGGAGGCACAGGAACTTTGGTCCAAGGCGGAGGAGTTGTCAGAAAAACAGGACGAACATCTTTTCCCCTCGAGCAAGTGGAGACGGGGAATGAGCAACAGGAAGATAAAGAACCTTGCCGAAAAGGAAAGATCGGGAAGAGGCGTTCCGCCCAGCAAAATAAAAGAGATGGCCAAGTGGATAGATCTCCAGGAACATAAAAAGAGGGTAATAAAAAAGGCAAAAAAGCTGGAAGACAAGGCAGTCGATGACATAATGGACAATGCAGAAGTAATCTGTACAACAAATTCCACCGCAGGAAGTGATGTGATGAAGGACAGGGACTTCGATGTTGTAGTTATAGATGAGGCCACACAGGCCACTGAACCATCCTGTCTTATAGCCATGAACCATGCCGACAAAGTAGTTATGGCCGGCGACCACAAACAGCTGCCTCCTACGATACTCAACCAGAAGGCCAAGGAGGAAGGACTGGAGGAAACGTTGTTTGAAAGGATGCTGGATGTCCATGGCGATGATATAAAGGAGATGCTTGAGGTCCAGTACAGGATGAACACCGACATAATGGACTTCCCCAGCGAGGAGTTCTACAGCTCGGAGCTAGTTGCTGCTGAAGGTGTCGGAGACCATAAAATACAGTTTTCAAAGGAGCCCTCCGATGAACTTATGGAAAGGACAATGGACCCTGAAAATGTAGTTGTTTTCCTTGATAGTGAGGGCGAGTGGCCTGAAAAAAGCAGGGCTGGTTCTAAGTCCAAGGAAAACGAAAAGGAGGCTGAAATGGTTGAAAAAGTTGTAAAGGAATGTATTGATTTGGGCTTCAATCCATCGGACATGGGTGTAATTTCACCGTACGACGACCAGGTTGATCTGTTGAACAGGAAACTGGATACCAAAGACTTGGAAATAAAAACCGTAGACGGCTTCCAGGGAAGAGAAAAGGAAATTATAATTCTTTCCTTTGTTCGTTCAAACGAAGACGGAAATATAGGATTCCTAGAGGACCTGAGAAGGCTAAACGTCTCAATAACGAGAGCAAGGAAGAAAATAATCATGGTAGGCGACTCCACAACCTTAAAGGAGAACGAAACCTATGAAAGGCTTTTGGACTATATCGAAGAAAGAGGAGAGGTAGTTACTGTCGGTCAATCATAAAACTCTGCAGCTTTCTTCATCTCCATGAAATTTTCTCTGCTGATACCACAGCCACCAAGCACGAAGTTTTTTCTGTCGTGGAAATCGGACCCACCTGTTTTCATAAGGCCAAACGATTCTACTATTTCCTTTACCTTGTTCGGCTCGAGCTTTAGATCCCCTTTGTTTCTGTGGTAGGAGTAGTCTACCTCACAGCCATCCAGACCTATCTTTTCAAGGCTCTTGATAAACTTTTCAAAGTCATCTATATCTTCCTTGCAGGGATGTGCAAGGGATGTCAGTACACCCGACTCACCTGCTCTTTCTATAACTTCACCTGCGTCCGGTTTTTCTAGTGGCACAAAAAACTTGCTGTCCTTTGAGGCGTACTTATCAAAGGCACCCCAGAAGTTTTCTTCCAGTCCCTTTTCCATTATGGCCCGGACAAAGTGTGGCCTTCCCACGGAACCCTTGGAAAGCCCAACAACGTCCTTCATGTCCAACCTGACCCCATCCTTCAAACTGTTGAACCTTTCCACCATCTTCTTCATCCTCCCCAGTCTCTTCTTGTTCATCTCTTCGAAGAGTTCATTGAGTTCGTTGTCTTCAGGGTCCAGAAAGTAGCAAAGTATCTCTATTTCCACACCACGGTGAACGGCCTTAACTTCTGCTCCGGTCACTACCTCTACCGTGTTCATGACCTGATATCTGTCTTCAAGTCCGGGGTTTATGGTGTCGTGGTCTGTCAATGCAACGGCCTTCACATCCTGTTTTCTCACCTCCTCCACTACCTCTTCCAGGCTCAGGAGACCGTCTGAAGCATCAGTGTGGACATGTAGATCTGCATATACCATAATTTTCTCTACTTGCAGATAAAATAAATAAAGAAAGGGTAGGTGGTTTTCCTAAGGCATCACAGGTTCTTCAACATCTGCGCCTTCAGGTGGGACGAAAAGGTCGTCTCCCAGCGATGGGTTCAGTTCAACTTCGATCTCTAATGATTCTTCTCCATGGTGAACATCGTGTCTTCCTTCACCGAAGTTTTTTGCCCAACCTTCAGAGGCTGTGACCATTCCTTTCCAGGCTTCCTTACCAAACTGCTCTGCAAGAGTTCCTGTAGCCATTGTCCAGTCTTCTTCTCCGGGTTGAGTGATGTAGACTGCATTTTCATCACTGTTCCATATAACGATGTGATGTTCATCAGGGTCTGCTGACTCTACCCGCCAGTCATAGTCTTCTGTGTCCATGTTTCTGGCTCTGACTCTTGCTCCGCCTTCAAACTCTCCTTCTTCGTAGCCTATCCACTCCGCGTCGATGCTTGAGATTTCCGGAGTTATATCTTCACCATTACCAGGATCTTCTCCGTTTCCCGGGGCTTCTCCGTTGCCCGGATCTCCCGTATCTTCTCCTGGAACTCCATTCCCCGTACAGCCGGCTACAGCTGCTACAGCAAAAACTACAAGGAATGCAGCAACAAGACTCGTTCTTTTTGTATCTAAGTTCATATTTTCACCTCCACATGCTTTATTTTAATGTGGCGGGAGTTATAAGGCTTTTCCTGTCAACCCGAGTTAATCAAAGAGCTGGGTCTGTCCATATGTGCTTTTTTTGACATCTTCTTACCTGCCCACAGAAGAGGAGCCCTTAAAAAGAACGGAAGCTTGTAGAACTTCCTTATTTTGTTTCCCAGTATTATCTCATCCATCAGTTCTTCTCTCCAAGTCTCTTCGTACTTCTCCAGTGTCGTGGCGTCTTCCGGGTTTATTGCTTCAGCGGCCATGTCTGCTGCTGTGAGTCCATAGATAAGGCCGCCACCGGAGAAGGGCTTAACCTGTCCTGCAGCATCACCACAGAGAAAAACCCTACCTCTGGTTGTTTTTTCTGGTGGAAGCATTGGTATAAGACCAGAGTAGACCTGTCCTATGTTAAACCCCTCCTTTTCGGAGAACCTTTCCAGCGTCTTTCTCGAATCCTTTCCCAGTTCAACAGCCAGTCCATACTCGAAGCTTTCTTTTCTGGGTACCTTCCACCCAAAAAAATCCTTACTTGCACCGAGGAAGACTTCAACATAGTCCTGTTCTATAGGACCGACCTCTATCTGATTGGTGAATATGCCCTGGAGGAACAGCCCTG
>PWFY01000024.1 GCA_003554235.1 Candidatus Aenigmatarchaeota archaeon | reverse complement strand
GCCACTAGACCACGGCCGCTCATATAATGATTTTGTTCAGTAGCCTCCTCTCTTCATTCTCTCCCATTGGTCAGCAGCACTTTTATTTCTTTTGTCTTCTTCCTCTTCCTCTTCTTCATCCTTTTCCTCCTCCTCTTCGTCCTTTTCCTCGTCGCCAGAATCGTGTTTCACATCCCGTTTAGCTATGGCCGGCCTCTGTTTCGGAGGTTTACCAGAACCTATATCTGCGCTCTTTATTGAACTCTGGACCTCTTGAAAGATGTCTTCATCCTGCAGTTCCTCTCTTTTAGGGAAGATAGCGCCCGTTGGTGTTCCTGCGTTTTCGTCCTCCATAAACCTTGGAAATATCTGTATGTAGGCATGTGGAACCACCTGGCCTCCTGCTTTTTTGACATTCATCGTAACCGAAACGCCGTCTGCATCCAGTCCTTCCATGATCCTCTGAACTGTTTCCCTTAATAGGAACATGGCCTCTTCCCACTCCTTTTCACTGAGTTCCAACAGACTCTCCTTGTGCTCCTTTGGAACTATATTCGTCTGTCCTTTCGCCCTGGGCTCCGGGTACTCAAGCCAAGCATAAAAGTTCTCTGTTTCTCCAACCACCCAGAGGTCGCCGGGCTTATTGTTTATAAAGTGGCAAAAGGGGCACTGTTGAGGCATAATACCATATTTAAATAGAAGCTAATTAAAGTTATGGATTAAGAAGCCTGAGCACCCCCACTGATAACATGTTCGACATAGCCATAACAGAAGGTCTATTCATAACATGGGACTTCGTGTTGTTGATTACGGTCGCGACCGTTTTGGGCTACATAGCACACAAGACCTACCAGCCTAACCTGATAGCATATCTTATTACTGGACTGGTTCTCGGTCCTGTTTTTCTAAACATTGTGCAGGAAACTGCGCTCCTCGAGCTCATGTCCGAACTGGGCCTGGCATTCCTTCTATTTCTTCTGGGACTGCAGTTAAAGTTTGATGCTATAAAAAATATACTGAAACCCATACTGAAGATTTCCTTCTGGCAGACCGTTCTGCAGACCTCCCTGGCATTCGTGATATACTACTTTCTTGGGTTCGCCATGGTTGAAGTTATCGTCATGGCATTATGTACAGTATTCGGTGCGACACCCGTTATTGTTAAACTGTTGGACGAAAAAGATGAGATAACCTCTCTTCCGGGTAAAATAGATGTAGGCGTGCTCATAGTACAGGACATAATACTGGTTGTTTACCTGACATTGTTCAGTGCGCCCGATCTCACGAACCCTGTGCCTATAGCCATAAACTTCTTCCAGGTAATGGGTGTGATGGCAGTTCTTGGTGTATTTTCATATGCTGTATCCAGATGGATGGTGCCGAAGGTTGTGAGAGAAGTGGGCAAAAACAAACACCTTCTTTTCATAAACGGCGCGGCGTGGGCATTTCTGTTCATCGGAGTTTCCCTGGCACTTGATGTACCGGTAGAGGTCGGTGCATTCATAGCAGGACTCGGTCTGGCACAGAGCCCTTATAGCGATGAGCTAAAGCAGCAGGTCAAGCCCTTGACGGACTTCTTTATGATGGTTTTCTTCGCCACCATAGGACTTGGACTGGCACCAGAATACCTGACCGTTTACTGGAAGGAAGCTATAATAGCTTCAAGTCTACTGATGGTGGGTAACTTCATTATAATGCTATACCTAATAGACAGGGAGAAGTTCAGCCCTGAAACCTCCTTCCTAGGAAGCATAAATATGGTACAGGTCAGCGAGTTCTCCCTAGTAGTCGGAGCTCTCACAGTAAGCAGAGGATTGGTTGGAAATGAAATCCTGGGTTACCTCAGCCTTATGGCGATCATGACTATGGGTATTTCGGCCTATATAATAAAGTACAACCATGAGATATACGACCGTGTAAAACATCTCTTTGAATTTATGGAGTCAGAGGAGAAAGGCGATGTGGACATAAAGATACTAGAGGACCACGCTATTATTGTTGGTTACAACGAGATAACACGTCGGCTGGTTCCGGTCCTAAAGGAAAGGTACGGCGACGTCGTCGTTATAGATAAAAATCCGGAGTATGTGGAGATGCTGAGGGAATCCGGCGCAGAGTTCGTATTCGGCGATCTGAAACACGAGGAAATGAGAAGATCCATAGGCCTTAAGAGAGCAAATGTAATAGTCAGTATGGCAATGGAAGACGCCGTAAACAGGAGGGTACTAAGTGATAAGAAGGAAGATGCCATAACATTCCTCCGGGCAAAGGACAGAGACGATGCTGCGGGGCTTTACGACCTGGGCGCAGACTTTGTAATAATAAAGAGGCTGTTGTCAGCTGAAAAAATGACGGAGTACATCGAATCATTCCTTGAGGATCCTGAAACCTTCGACGAAGCCGTAGAAGGCGACAAACAGATAATAGACTGGGAGGCGAGACTATGATAGGAGTCATATACACCTTCGCGGCTGTTTTCATGCTTTCGGCTATACTGTTGTTTGTATTCCACAAGCTCTTCAAGCTCACCATCCCGGCATACATAATAGCAGGCCTTATAGGCGGTATCTTCCTAACGGAGGAGGGACTGCTGGAACTACTCCAGTGGGGTATAGCCTTCGTTGTATTTATCTTCGGAGCCAAGTTGGAGCCCGGTAAACTCAAGCACGGTATAGGTGGAAGCCTGCTAAGCACGGGTGCACAGATAACCGGGTTAGGACTAGGATTTTTCGGGGCGCTGTATCTTGCGGGTTTTGGAACACTGAACTCGATATACATAAGCGCCGCTCTTGTATTCAGCTCTTCTCTGACAGGAACGGAGCTATCGGAAAAGTACGCCACCATAGAACTCCTCTACGGAAGGCTTGCAGAAGCTACGGACGTTATACACGATATTCTGGCGATAGTTCTTATTTTGTTGTTAAGCCCTGTTCTCTTCAGCGTAGGCATAGGCTACGCCCTGGCCGTGGGCGGGGGAATGCTTGTTCTCTCCTTGGCTTTCAGAAGATTCCTATTTCCCTGGCTTTTTGAGCTTTCCGATCATTCCGAGGAACTGATGCTCCTTTCCGGGATCTCGCTGCTTGCCGTGATGATAGCAATATCACAGCTCGCGGGGATATCCATAGTTGTAGGTGCCTTCTTTGCAGGACTCGCCTTCTCAAGGTTCCCCTACAACATAGAACTGGTAGAAAGCATGGAGTCGCTGAAAGACTTTTTTGCCGCAGTTTTCTTCTTCTCTCTAGGAGCTCTAGTTACAGTTCCGGATGCCGCAACCCTGGGTATAGCACTTCTCATCATACTCGTAACTGTTTTCGTAAAGCCCCTGCTAACTGCTATTTCACTGATGCACTACGGTTACGATAAGAGGACGGCTTACAGGTGTGCACTTACATTGGACCAGGTAAGTGAGTTTGTTCTAATAATAGCCGTACAGGCCTACCTGATAAGTGCAATAGCTGCCCCTGTATTCCAGGGAATAATACTAGCCACCACTGTAACGATGATAACCACGTCTTACACCGATAGATATTCGGACAAGATACAGAACATTATAGCGGATAGACTTCCCTTTGAGACACCCGAGAAAATCAAGAGATATCATACCAGAATAAACACAAATCTCAAGGACCATGTAATAATCGTGGGTTACGATGTCCAGGGTAGTAGATTAGGTGATTTCCTAAAGGAGAAGGGAGAGGAATTTGTAGTCATAGAGCTGAATCCGGAGATGTTGGAAGAAGCTGATGGGTTGGAAAACTGTGTATTCAAAAGTGCCATGGACAACGAGTCCTGGGAGAAGGCAAACTACAAAGACGCGAAGCTTATAATATCAACTCCTCCACAGAAACATGTTTCCGAGAAAATCCTGTCTTTGGACACAGATGCGAGGAAGGTCGTGCGCTCCAACAGCTTTAATATCGCCCGGAAGCTTATAGAAGGAGGCGCGGACTACGTCATGGTTCCCGACCTCCTGGCGTCGGAGCAGCTGATAGACTACGTCGAGGAAGCTATCTACGGCGACAAGGAAACTGTGAAAAGGATGCGAGGGGAGATGCTCGGAAAACTGAAGAGAAATATAGACGACTTCGAAAAATAAAGGATGGGGCCACCCGGATTTGAACCGGGGCTTGCGGATGTCACCTTAGCATGTAGCCATACATCCGAACTTATATCATCCCAGGAAAAATTCCTTTTAGACCTGGTCAAAACTCCAAAAATCTGGAGTCCGCCGTCCTAGGCCTGACTGGACTATGGCCCCCTTATTTACTCTTTGAGCTTTTTCAGTGCTTCTATAATCTCGTCAAGAACCTCGTCGTCGTCCGGAATCGAGAAGTTCTTCTTCCAAACTCTTTCATCGTCGTCGCCGAAAAATCCACGTGAAAGAGAAAGGAAGACGTTCTCGCCGTCCTCCGAAACGGCCTTCTTCCTTGCGACCTGTATAAAGTCGTTGTTTCCGAACTCAACTTCGGTTCCTTCCAATGTTTCAAAATCTACCATGTTAATCCCGTACTCAATACGTCCCTTTAGTTTAAAACTTTATTGGGAAAAATGGGGGCTCACTAGCTACCCGTTGTCCTCATTCCCGAGGGTCGGACTGGGGCGGTGTGCTCATTGCCCGCATACTATTTTATATTCAAGGCTTAAAAGCCTGCGATAACGTATAGGAAACTTTTTAAATCCTTCACAACAAAGTTTTGATGCTATGTCAGAAAAAGGAACCAAGTGGGTAAAGGAGGAGGACGGTATATACTGGCCGTCGGAAAAGATGAAGGAAAAGGCCTTTGTAAGCGATCCTAGTATATACAAAAAGGCCAAGAAGGATCCCGAAAAATTCTGGGCAGACAAAGCCAAGGAGCTGATAGACTGGTTCGACGACGACTGGAAAGAAGTACAGGAATGGGAACCTCCGTTCTTTCGCTGGTTCGAGGGAGGTAAAACCAATCTTTCGTACAACTGCATAGACAGGCATATAGAAGACAAAGAAAACAAGCCTGCTATAGTATGGGAGCCTGAACCAACGGACGAGGAACAAAGGGTTCTGACCTACAGTGATCTCCATGAAGAGGTCCAGAAGTTCGCAAACGTCTTGAAGGAAATGGGCGTGGAAAAGGGAGACGCCGTAACTTTCTGGATGCCCATGATCCCGGAGACGGCTATCGCGGCTTTAGCCTGCCAAAGGATAGGGGCCTGGCATTCTATTGTTTACACTGCCTTTTCACCTGAAGCAGTAAGGAAGAGGATGGACGACGCCGATTCAGATATACTCATAACGGCCGACGGTTTCTACAGGCGTGGGAAGGTGGTGGAGCTAAAAGACAATATAAACGAAGCGCTGGATAAAGTTGACGCGGACAAATGCCTCGTGGTGAATAGAGCTGATGCAGACCCTGAGATGGTTGATGGCAGAGACCACTTTCTAGAAGACTTGATGAACGAAGTAGATGATAATTGCAAACCAGAGAAACTCGATGCAGAGGATGTGGGCTTCCTACTATACACATCTGGAACAACGGGCAAGCCAAAGGGAATAAAACACTCCATTGGCGGTTATCTAGTTCAGGCTGCACTCAGCATGAAATGGGTTTTTGACTTCCACGAAGACGATGTTTTCTTCTCCACAGCAGATATAGGCTGGATAACAGGACATACCTATACGCTATACGGTCCATTGATTCACGGAGGAACGACATTCTGGTACGAAGGTTCACCCGACCATCCCAACCTGGAAAGGTGGTGGCAGATTATAGAGGAAAACAAAATTAATCAGTTTTACACGGCACCCACCGCCTTAAGAATGCTCATTAAACACGGAAAGGATCTTCCGGATAAACATGATCTATCAACGTTACGTGTTCTAGGTTCCGTGGGTGAGCCAATAGACCCGGAGACATGGGAATGGTATTTCGAGAAGGTTGGTGGTGGAAGATGTCCTATAGTTGATACATACTGGCAAACCGAGACAGGTGGAATACTTCTGACCTCGTTACCTGGAATAGGGCCCTTTGTTCCGGGTGTGGCAGGGGTTCCGTTGCCGCCTGTTAACTACGATATCTTGGACGAGGATGGTAAAACAACCGAAAAAGGCGCAGTAGTCATAAAGAAGCCCTTCTCTCCTGGAATGTTGAGGGGAGTCTATAAGAATCCTGACAAGTACAGGGAGGAGTACTGGAGTAGGTACGGCGACAGGATATACTTCTCCGGAGATGAAGGAATAAAAACTGAGCATGAGATAGGAGGACAGAGCCTGCTAAAGATTGTAGGTAGGATGGACGACCTACTCGAAGTCGCAGGCCACAGGCTTGGAACTGCGGAAATAGAGGACGCAGTGCAGATGGTGGACGGAATTGCTGAAGTCGCTGTAGTTGGAAAGCCGCACGACGTAAAGGGAGAGGTTCCAGCTCTATTTGTAATACTGATTGACGGCGCAGAGCCATCTGACGAACTAAAGAAGAATATAGTGAAGTCCGTCCGCAGGGAGGTTGGACCGGTGGCTACGCCTGGAAAAATATTTTTTGTAGAGGAATGTCCAGAAACGGAATCTGGTAAGGTCATAAGGAGGTTCCTACGTTCGTTGCTGGAGGACGAGGAGCTCGGAGACATGAGGACAGCCAAGAATCCAGACTGCCTAAAAGATCTCGCAGAAAAGGTAGATTATAACGGACCACAGAAGATACCTGGTTACAACTGTTAGGATCCTAAAGAAGGCCTATAAGCATAATATTTAAATTTCTCAGCCTCTTAACTAGAGGTATGAAGAAGGGTGTAGCCGTGCTCACACTTCTATCTGTATTTCTACTATTATCTTCTCCTATCCAGGCAAAACACGAGGATGGAGACAATCTTCTCGAAAACGAGTTCTTTGAGAAGTGGGAAGATGATGTACCTAAAAACTGGACAGTAGGTGCACAAGCAGATCAGTCAGATTCTGGACAAGGTCTAGTCAGTGATTACGCGCTCAAGTTGGGTCCACATACATTTAAGGGACCCTATGAAGAGCGACAAAAATTCAGTCATAAAGGAGGCCGCGACCAAGAAGTAACCTACTATGCCAAACTGAAGGTAAAAGGAACTGGGTATACCTCAGTTCGTATACGAGAGGAGGGCGGTTTTTTCTGGGACTACGGAGACTGGTATACTGTTGACACAGATGAGTGGACAGAGATCAGCCATGAATATACCACTACCCCTGAAGAAGATGATGGCGATCCATATGGAGAGTTTGTGATTTATACCACATCAGACAATGAAACGGCAGAAAATGAAGGTGGAAATTTAAAAGACGATGTGGGTGAGTTGGAAGTAGATTTGCTAGTAGGCTCTGCCTGGCTAGGAACTGAAGAGCCGCCCGAAGACTGGCCTGTTGAAGAAGACGATGACGACAACGGAGAAGATGTTGAGGAGTATATTTTGGAAATATCCGTCTCCGGAGGAGGAAACACAAGCCCTTCGGAAGGTGAGCACCTATACGAGGAGGGTGAAAACGTAGAACTTGAAGCTGAATCGTATGAAGGCTGGGAGTTTGATGGATGGTCAGGAAATATCGATAGTGATGAAGAGGTGGTGGAAGTAACCATAGGCGAAAACAAAAGCGTTATGGCACACTTTGAAGAATCAGAAGAAGATGAAGGTGGTAAGGAGGAAGTACAAAGAATCAACATAAACGAAGCGGATAAGGAGGAGCTGACTGAGATAATTAACATAGGCGAAATAATAGCCAAGAGGATAGTCGAGGATCATGATGAGTTCTACACGCTTGTCCAGCTGACAGAGGTTCAGGACCTGGGCGCGAAAACCGTTACAGAGATAATGGAAGAGGGAAAGGCATATGTTGTTCCTCCTGAAGATGATTGGGATTTAAGCGATATGTTCTGTCAAGAAACAGATGATGAAGATGTGGAGGAAGTTGAGCTAGAGGAAGTAGAGTTCATGGATCGGAGTTTTGAAGTCAAGGCTGATGATGCAGACAGTTTCAGAGAAACTATAGAAGAGGTGAAAAATGATGACAAGATAAAGGAAGATAAAGAAAGGGCATTTGAAATCTTTGAATACGATGAAAAGGTGAGGGCGGGAGAGAAATTAGAATCTTTGTTTTTGGTGAGGAATAAAAATGAAGAGAGTAAAAATTTCACCGCCAGATCGTATGTATACGAGGACAAGCAGCCTGTAAACAAAGAAAGTTGGTCTGGCAACGAAAGAAAAGTTAAACTAAAACCAGGGGAAAATAAGTCACTTGGTTTCAAAAACAGGATAGAAAGTGAAACTGAACCAGGTAATTACTCATATAGGATAAGAATAGAAGAAGATGAAAGGAAAGACTTCACAAAGGAAGTTAAGGTTGTTGAAACTGGAGAAAGTGGGGAGAATATTACGGAAAGTCAAGAAAAGGACTGGAAGGAAGAGAGCGAACAAGCAGAAAGAACTTTTGAGAGTCCAACGGCACTACAAGAGATTTTTGGAAGGTTCCTTGACTTTTTAGGATTATAGTTCTCAAAGGACTTTTTCAAGTATCTTTCCGTAGACCGGTCTTGTGATTAGGACACCGCCAAGAACTCCTATTATGGTTGTGATCGCAAAGCCTCTCATCATCCCTACACCGACGAACCCAAGGACGGTCATTGCCATTATAGTGGTGGCTGCGGCCGTAAATACTATAAAAAATGCCCTCTTAATCCTTCTTTTCATCGAATACCTGCTCTTCTCTTCATCCTTCCTCATCAAGGTCTCGGACGTTATGACGATCTGATCGTCGACGGAAGAACCGATTGCTGCTATTATACCGGCTATGGCCGGGAGGTCTATTGTCCAGTTTATTATGGAAGCGACTCCAAGGATTATCACCACTTCTGAGAAGGATGTGAAAAGTACCGGGGCTATTATCTCCTTCTTCCTGAAAATTATGAAAACAAGGGCCGTAACTGCTATAAGTGCACCGATGCCTGCTATCAGAGAAGACCTTATCATCTCCTCGCCTAGTCTCGGGCTTATGGAATCCAGTTGAACCTGTTTAAGTTCCACGGGCAGTCTCCCACTGTCCAGTACGGACTGCAGCCTACTCATTTCTTCAAGGGCTCCCTCTCTTGTCTCCCTTCTTCCCGTTATCATAGGCTCTCGTTCGGTTTCCCCTATAAGCGTAGGCTGTATAGAAAGCTCCGTAACGGGTTCGCCGTCCAAAAATAGGTGCATAATGGGTTCTTCATGGCCTTCTGTAAGAACAGCAAACCTCAAAGCACCTTCTTCTGATATAAGAACCCTGAAGTTGAACTCAAAAAGACCGGTTTCTCTGCTCTGAAACACCCTTGCATCTGCACCTGTCTTGTAAACATGTCTTATGTCCTCTGAGTCGTATACCTTCCCGGATATAGTTATACTGTTCTCGGTTATATTCCACGTTTCGAAGGTTATGTTGACGTCCTCGACTCCTATATGTGTCTCCTCCACAGTAACTTCAAAGGTTTCGTTTTCCTGTAAGAGTTTGTTTTTGTAGTAGAAGTCACCATCCTCCCTTGTTATTATGTGTACCTCGCCTCCGACTGTAAACTCGGCCTCGGTTTGGTTGTTAAAGGACAGTTCCCTGGGTATATAGGCCTCGAACTCACCTGTTCTTTCCAGTAGCTCCTCTACAACGCTTCTTCCAACGCCTGCAGCTTCTATCTGTATGAAGTTCCCGGCAGGGCCGCTGAGATGTTCAAACTCCATCTCATCCAATCCGAAAACATTCAGCCTTGTCTCCAGAGTGGTTATAGTTTCTCGTATAACCTCTGCCTTCTCGGTCTCGTTTAGATCTTCCTCGAACTGTGGCTCCAGAAGAACCCTTGTACCACCTATAAGATCCATTCCAAGGTCTAGATTTACAAGTCTGACCTCTTCTGTAACCAGGCCCAGACCCGTTCCGTCGGCCTCGACTATCACCAACTCATCTGAAGTATGAACGTTCATGGTTCCCTCGTAATCCTCAAACTCCAAGAGGTCTTCCGGTGAGTCTATAGTCCGGTCGTTTATGCTTATTATCCTGTCGCCTACTTCAATCCTTCCTTCAAAGGGAGAGCCTTCCTCAATTGTGGTTATCACGGCGCCGCTTGCAAAGGGACTTGAAAACAAGGCAACCAATGAAAGGATCAAGACTATTATCAGTACCCAGACTCTCCATTCGTCTAGCAGACTCTTTATCGTGTCTATCATCTTTCCACCCACCATCTGATTATTGAAGCATTTCCAAACCATGTAGACAGGAAGTCTATGGCAAGAGCTATCATTAAGACTATGGCTACTTCCCGTAGGGCCTGTGCAGTAGTTGCTATATACAATACGAAAAGTGCCGAGAATGTGGTTATCATCATCGCCACGTTGGTTTTCATGGCCGAGAAGGTTCTTTCGTCTATAGACCCCTTCTTTCTCTTCATTACACGTGTGACCAGAACGACATCCGAGTCAACCGAGTAACCTATGACCAGAAGTAAACCTGCAAAGGATGCAAGTGTAAGAGGTATCTGCAGTAGTTGCATTATAGCGAGGACCGCTATCATATCGACGCTGACTGCATATATTATTGCTATAAAGGGCGCAGCCTCACGGAAAACAAAAAAGACCACGACTCCCATAAACACAAAGGCCGCCACAAGGGCCAAACGAGACTGTTCCCAGAATCCCTCTGCAAGGGCAGGGCTGACCTTGTTAAAGCTATAATCTTCTATCTCTATGCCGATGTCACCCAAAACGTTAATTATATCATCTTCTGTGGTATCTACACCGGTCCTGATCTCAAGTCTCCTTTCGGTGGCTGATCTGGATTCTCTGACCTCTGATTCTATTCCCCTGTCTCTAAACTCACTTTCTATCTCCCGCGGGACTATTTCCATGTCCAAGGGAACCTCAGCAGTAAGCTGATTTCCACCCCGGAGTGTTAGTCCCTTGAGGAACCATTCACCTTCTTCTTTAGCGCCCCTCTCCCTTCCCATGTTGTAGTAAAGGAATCCGGAGGAAAGTAGAAGTAGAACAAGGGAAACAGAGAACAACACACGTCCGTCTGCACGGCTATACCAGCCCTGAAGCTTCTTTATCATATTCTCGAACATACTATCCCCTTTTATATCTCAACGCTTTAAAAATTAAGCGGAAACAACTCTACAATACCACTAAAGAAATATAAGGTTTTGATGTCGGAATGTTCGAAATCTTACTGTTTCTTTTGGTAGGGTCTGTCCTTGGAATAGCAACAGGGCTTGTGCCGGGTTTCCACCCAAACCTGCTGGCAACACTGGCTGCAAGCTATGTTATGTTTTCACCTCTGAACTCGTCTGTTCTTCTGGTGTCCGCCGGTGTAACAAACACTTTTGTAAACTTCATTCCTGCGGTATATCTTGGCGCCCCGTCGGCTTCGACGGCCCTTTCCGTGCTCCCTGGCCATAAAATGCTTCTTCAGGGAAGAGGATACGAGGCAATAAGATTAACGGTTGTGGGTGGTCTGGTTTCAGTTGTTATTGTGGTAGTTCTGTTCCCGGTCCTTCTCCTTGGAATAGACCTGGCATACGGAGCGATAGAAGGTTTTATACCGTACGTTCTGCTTGGGATTGTAGGATATATGATATGGAAAGACAGGAGGATCGACTCGTTGTTTTTCTTCATGCTATCAGGCCTTG
Source organism: Candidatus Aenigmatarchaeota archaeon (assembly GCA_003554235.1). Classification (GTDB taxonomy): domain Archaea; phylum Aenigmatarchaeota; class Aenigmatarchaeia; order PWEA01; family PWEA01; genus PWEA01. The sequence continues at coordinate 4,924 of PWFY01000024.1, read as the reverse complement.
TGGGATATATTGTGCTGGAATACAACTTCATAGGAACAAGACATGACCTGTTTCCTCCGCTTGCAGGACTTTTCGGTATTCCGATGTTGATACACTCTTTCAGAAAAAAGCCTGAGATACCAAGAGAGGACAGGTCCATAAGATTTATAGACAGGAGGGAGGCCTTGAGGGAAGGCCTGTTGGGCTCCGTGGCCGGGATGGTCGTGGGCCTGTTGCCGGGCGTGGGATCTGCACAGGCTACTTATCTGACAAGGGAGGTTTCAGATGAAGAAAGCGACAGGGGCTTCATGGTAGCAATCGGTGGCGTAAACACATCCAATATACTTGTATCGCTATTGGCGATATATCTTATAGGCACTGGAAGGAGTGGTGTGGCTGTATCAGTCCAAAATATAATGAGAGAAGTGTCCCTCCAAGAAACAGGTATATTTGTTATTGTCGGGCTTATAGCCTCCGGGATAGGTGCCTATGCTACACTGCAGCTTGCCAGAAAAAGCCTGGGTCTGTTCAGAAGGATAGACTACAGTAAGGTATGTGTATTTGTAGTTTTCTTTATATCAGTTATGACGCTGGTTCTCACGGGCTACAGAGGCATCCTAATACTTCTTGTCTCATCTTCCATAGGCCTCTCCTGCCTTCTCTCAGGATCAAGAAGAAGCTACCTCATGGGCTCCGTACTTCTTCCTGTGATAATCTTTATGGCATGAAACGGTGCGCTATTTTTTGAATAGTTTCCACGACTGTCTCTTCCTTGGCCAATACAATGTAGCTTGTGGAAACCGAAATAAGGAAGCTCACAAACAGATCCACAGGTAGGTGTACATTGAAAAATAGTCTTGTGTAGGCCACGATAAGTGCATATATAAGTAGAGCGGATCTCTCTTTCCAAGTTCTTAGAAAGAGAAGGGGTGCAAATGCCATAGCAGTATGTCCGGACGGAAACCTTGGAGTCATTGTCTGTATAAGGGCACCCGGTGGCCGTGGAACGGAGAAGGCATACTTGAGACTGTATGTTATGATAAGGACAGCTACAAGAGAAAAAATATACGACAAAAGCCTCCTTCTGTCTTTGTATTTGAAGAAAAAAAGAGCAGGAATTAAAACAAAAACTACAACTCTGGTTGCTTCAGTTAGTACGAAAAAAATGGACTCAATCATCCATATTTACCTTCTTGCCTATAGAACCGTTTCCAACACAGTATATATCGCCGCCGCAGGAACATCGCCCTTTCAACGGGACCCTTCTAAACTCCTTTCTACACTCCTTACACTGAAATCCGTTTAGTTCTTCGACTGTCTTATTGTGAGGGTCCCTGTCCACAGTAACATCTCTTTCCCTTTCAACTGAATTGCCGTTTATTATCTCGTCCATGGTCTTCTGTCTGCCACCGCCGAGAAGCTCCTGTTTATCAACGCCTATAACTTCAAATATTCTCTCCAACGGAGGAAGAAGCTGGGAATTAATGTAGTAACTGGAGTCCACGTCCAGACCCTTTTCCTTTATGTAGTCGGGATGTTCGACCCTCTTTGATAGCATCTGGTTGCCTTTGATTATTACATACGGTATCCTGTCTCCCGGGGAAGGTGGGTTTGCAGGATCCCTTCTCTTGATCTTTTTTGCAAGCTCTATATGAGGAAGCACGCCGTCATACCTATCAAGCCTTTTTGTTATTGACTTGACTACGGCCAACTCTTCAAGTGGAACGTCGCCTTTTGAAAGTCTTTCTGCTACTGTCTGCACATGTTCTATGGCCTTGTTTATATCACCCTCCTTTAGGATTATATCAATGACCTCCTCCATGGTCTTTGAAACTATAGAAGGCCAGTCCCTTCTGACCGTCTCTATGCCCTTCATATCTATCTTCTCTTCCCATTCATCACCACTTTTCTCAAAGGCCCATCCTGCATACCTTTTCTTAGTTAAGATCAAGAAGGATCTGTATATCTTCTCGGGCTCAAGTATCAACCTTCCGGGAAGTTTCTCCGTTATAAACTCTGATACGTCCTGGGAAATTTTATGGGCCTTGTCCAGATTCTTTGTTTCGGCGTCTATCATCACAGAGTCTGTATCACCGTACACTGTCCTGTATCCGAACTCATCCTCTATCATTTTTTCGGTCTTCTCTATGGTTTCTCTGCCCCATGCAGTAATGGCATTGGCTATCTCCAGTCTGTACAGTCTTGTCCTGTAGTAACCTGTGTAACCGTATAAGCTGTTTGTCATTATCTTTATAGCAAGCTGTTTTGCATCCAGGCGGTTGTACTCGTCCATATCTCCTTCATCCTTTGCTTTAGCCATCTCTTTTTTAACCTCGCTTCTCGCATCTATGAGATCTTCGACGGTCTTTGCAAGTATTCCCTTCCTTTTTTCTTCCTTTACAAAGTAACCTCCGGCAGGAGCCTCGTGCACATCATCCTCCGTAAGTCCGTATTCTTCCAGACTCTCGACAAGGGTCGTGGGACATATATTGTAGGTACTCATTATAGACGGGTACAGAGACTTGAAGTCGAGCACAGATATACAGTAGTCGGTATGGAGCCCTTTCTCTGGCTCGAGCACCAGACCTCCCTTCAACGCCTCCTTCTGTCTCCTCTCGTTTCTCCTCTCCATCTCGTCGCCTGTTGGTTTCTCAGGGAAAACAAAGTCCCTCTGTTTGAACTCATAAAGGAGCATGTTACTTACACGCTGTGTTTGGCCTCCAAAACAGTCGTTTAGAACAAGTCTGGAGGTCTTGGCAAGCTCAAAAAACTTATCCAAAAGGCTTTTTTCTGTCAAAAGTGAGAGTGCTAACTCTGCGTCCTTTTCACAGTAGTCCACAAAACGTTGGAGGTCCTTCCCGCTTGATCTCCAGAGCTCCTTCATCTCGTCGTACTCAACATCCTCCTTGTTCTCACCGAGAAGCTCCTCGGACACTGTGTCTAGGTCGTAGCGCATCATCCTATGGTAGACATCGTTCTTTAGTATTATGTAGGGGTCTGCCACAATCCTTCCAACTATTTTGATGTCCGTGTTGTTGCCATATTTGTTGGCATACACATTCTTTTCACATCTGCCGAAGTTCTTTTTGAGATCATGCTTATCAAGTCTTTCAAGGAGGTAGGAAAGATCAAAGTCTTCTACATTGTAGCCTGTTATTACATCCGGATCGAAGTCGTCGAGTATTTCCAGAAACTCCTCGAGCATCTCCTTCTCGTCGCTAAAATGCCGTCCTGTTGTACTGCCTGGTTTGGCAACAAGGACCATGTTTTTATTCCCCTTGTATTCAGGCTGGAAAGAACATGATATAAGAACTATAGGATCTTTTTTGGCGTCTACCATTCTACCTTCTTCCTGTGCTATACACTCTATATCAAAGGAAAGATATCTCAGGTCGACATTTTTTTTCATGTCCAGAGGCTCGATGCTTTCGGCCTCTATGGCCTTACAGTCCACCACATCTGTATCGACGTACTTACCGTCTACCTCAACCCAGCGCATCCCTCCGGAATCATGGTCTATCAGATACCTATATTTATAGAGTATGTCCGTCTCGTAAAGATCCTTTACAGGAGGCTTATCTCTGAGATACTCCCTCATCTCCCTGACATGGGAAGGGTTTCTTAGAACTATCTTCAGTATTTTTTTCTTTTCGGGGTCGTATTTTATAGGAGAATATTTTTCAACCTCCTCTATTTTCTCTACTGCGCCGGAAAACTCCTCCTCTATAAGCTCAAGAATCTCGTCCTTGGATCCGTTTGTGTTTTCAGGATGACAGTAAAAATAGGGTCTGAAGTCATTGTCGAGGACACACACGGGCTCGCCTTCCTCCGTCTTACCAAAAATCCTCACCACAGGATGGCTGTTTACCATCTTATAGTCGACGTCGAGGATTTGAATCTTCATGTTACCAACATTCTTCTTCTTTAATAAAATACATTTGTTCACTGAGACTAATATACGGAAACAGTTATTAAACTCCCAATAGTTCAAAGCTCAACCTCTTCTACATCCCTTGTTTTTAGGTTAATGATGTATGCCCTGTTTTCTGTTGTTGAGACTAGAGTAACACCCTTGTAGTTCACCGAAATACCTTCATCGTCTGAGACATGAACTATATCCGGCACCTTTCTCAGGAGATATCTGTCGTTGAGAGAATGCATCTCTATAGGATCGAGATGTCTTCTTTTTAGAATGGATATAAGGGCCTCTCTTCTGTCCAAGTCCAGGGAATCCTCTGCCTTCTTTACGGAATCGCCGTTGTGGATTAGAATTCTCAGTTCTCCAAGGTCACATCTTACAGGGTCTATATCAGAGAGCTCGCCTGCTTCGTTGGATATATGGACAACATTATCCGGAGAGTCCTTGGATGTAGAAAAGACATAGTCAATTTCCTTCTCTTCCACAAGATTCTCTATTTTTTCATTTACCTCAGATACAAACAAGGCCTTTAGGTCATCGTCGAGTGTCCTGACTTCCTTGCTTAGAGGAACGTCGGGGTAGATAATTTTTTCAGGGCTCATCGTCACATCTTCGTTCCTTATGACCCTTCCCTTTACACCGACAACTTCATCCTCTAGAAACTTTTTGTCTGTTTTAAGTATAAGTTCACCTGTCTTGTCCTCAAGCAAAACTTTTCCATCATCTACCTTTCTGACCATCCCTATTACAGATGTCTTGCCTGAAGAAACGTTGTTTATAGATGATATTTCTTCGCCGTCCAGCCTGTTTCTAACCTCGTCTTTAAGAAACTCGAACCTTTCAAGGTAGAACTCTGTGAAGTCGGATACATGAAGCTCTTCTCTTCCCTCGTGGTTGTTCACAACTATTCTTGGTTTGGGCCTGTTCACATCTTCGAAGTCCTTTCTTCGGATAACCAGACCGTCCTTCTCAAACAGCTTCTCCTTTGCTTCATCGTCAAGACTGTCTATATCTTCCACCACATCT
>PWFY01000043.1 GCA_003554235.1 Candidatus Aenigmatarchaeota archaeon | reverse complement strand
CCGATAGACGACAAAAAATTCAGAGTGAAGTTGGAAAAGGAAGTTAAGGCAGAGGACAGAAACGAAGCGATAGAGAAGTTTGTGAATAGGATAACATACGAAGGTGATGAAGTAGAAGTGGAAGAGGTGAGAGAATGAACATAGGGGCAGATGTGAAAATAGAAAATTTAGTTGAGTGTGAAGCCCAAAGAAATGTGGAAGGGAACACAGAAGTGATTTTTTACGGAGAAAACGAAACAGCAAATATAGTCATAGAAAATGTAGGAGAACAAGGACTTAAAACCCTAATAGAAGAATTAAACGAGGTGATAAATTGAGTTTAGGCAACGGATTTGGTGGAGTATGCGACAGATGTGGCGACCACACCATAGTCTATGGAGTAGCCAACGGACATAAGTATTGTAGAGAGTGTATTGAGGAAGAGGACAGAGAGGTAGGTAGAGATGGATAAGTGCTTCATTTGTGGCAACAGCGAGAAAGAGGCAGATTTAGTCCCTTTAGACCACCCCGAAAGCGACAAACACATTTGTAAAGAGTGTAAAAAACACACGACACCAAAGAGGTGATTTAGATGATAGAAATAGAAATAGACCAAAGCACACAAAATGAGAAAGGTGAGAAATTGGAAGAGCAATTGAGAAGAGCAATACAAGAAGCAGGTTTTACAGGCAAAATACATAATGAAGAAACAGGCAACGACCTTACAATAGAGAGTGATTAGATGGCGACAGGAAATACAATTTATGTAGGGTGTGGTAATGGCAGAGATGAGGGGTGTGGGCAAATAGTGAAGTGTAGGAAGGGATTTAGATGTGAATGTGAATGTGGAAATCTCTTAAGGAAAGGTAAAAAAGCCGAACAATTAACAAAGTTTATGGGTGATTAATACGGATTTTATGCTTTGTAAAGAGGAAGATGAACCTTTTAACCGAGAGAATTGGATAGCCGAGAAGAAATACGATGGAAGCCGAGTAAAGATAGTTATAGACGATGGCATAGAGAAGATGGTAACGAGAAGAGGAGAGGAAATATCTCACAAATTTCCTGAGTTTGAAGATGTAGAAGTAGAGGGTGAGTATGTCCTTGACGGAGAAGTTTGTCGTTTTCCTTATACTACTAAAACAGGAGAAAATAATTACGAACCCCTTTATCATATAAATAAAAGTAATGAGAAGTTTAACAAACTTCTATTCAGAACCAACCAAGAGAACGAGTTTAAGATAGACATTTTATCCGAGAAAATGCCCTGTAAGTTAGTGGTATTTGATGTCCTTAAAGTGAATGGAGAGGACTTGAGGCATACAGAATTGGAAAACAGGGTAGGGAAGTTGGAGATGTTTATAGATAAGATAAAGGAAGGCAGAGAACACTTTATCAAGCCAAAGCAACACACGAACGCCCTTGATTTATGGCAGAAGGTTAAGGACAACAATTTGGAAGGTTTAATACTAAAAAATCTAAAATCTAAATACAGAGGGGAAAGAAGTAGTGAATGGAGAAAAGTAAAGAATTGGGAAGAAACAACCCTTGAGTTCCAAGAATACGAGGAACACAACAAAGGAATAACTATGGAGAACGAGGAAGGGATACGGGTGAGTGTTTTAGGAAATCAGAGCAAAGGTGTAGCCGAGAAAATAGATAAGAATGGAAGTGTGGAAGCCGAGATACAATACCTTGAGAGAACCGAAGCAGGTAAGTATAGGCAACCGACATTCAAGAGAGTGGTAAAATGAAACAGATGGACTTAAACGGAGAGAAAAAGGAAATGTGGTATTGTATACACTGCTCATACTATGGGCACACCTTTGTTAAGGAAGGCATACACGAACTATGCCCCGAATGTGGGTGGGTAGTTTATTCAGATGAGGAAGTAAAGGAAGATTTTTTAAAGTCCAATATATACCCCAAGTTGAAGAAAAAATACCGAAAAGTCCATAAACTTTAAATACATAGAAAACAAAATAACTAACAATACTTTGTGGTCAAAAGCCACAAGAAAACAAAAAAACCGAGGTGATGGTATGTTTAGGATTAAAAGCAAGAAGTTAAGGCATAGTGTATCCCTTTTAGCAGAGTTCTTTGAAGATGTAAAAATAAGGGTTACTGAAGAAGGGTGGAAAGTGAGACAGGCAGACCGAGCCACAGTAGCCGTCATCGACCTCTTAATACCCAAAGAGGACTTTGAGATGTATGACTTTGAAGTGGAAGAGATAGACGAGGAAATAAAGGAGAAGAGCTTTGGAGTAAATGTGGAGAAGTTAATCGACTTCCTTAAGACCTTTGATAACCACACCACCTTGAGCATAGCGACAGGAGACAAGATTAACATCGAAGGAGACGAAAGAAGGTTCTCTTTACCACAGAAGGCAGTTAGTGACGACAGGACACCCGAAACATCAGAACTTGAGTTCGAGACCAAGTTGGAACTCGATAAATTGAAAATCAAGTCAATTGTAGATGAAGCGAAGAAAGTGTCGGATAGTGTAGTCTTCCAAACGGAAGGCGAGAAAGTGGTAATAGAAGCAGGTGATGAGAACACAAACTATGAGAGGACATTCGAGGAACTGATAGAGGAACGAGGCGAAGCAAAAAGTAGATTTCCTTTGGATTACTTGAAGAAATTTACGAGTGGCTTGAAGAAAAACAAAAGAAACCTCAGTATGGAGTTAGCCAACGATTACCCTATGAGAATTTCCAACAAAAACCTTGAATTTGTTTTAGCACCGAGGGTGGAAGAATGAAAGGAAAATGCCCTGAATGTGATAGTGTCGATTTAGAGTGGAAAGACTCAGTAATCCAAGACAGAAGCAGAGGATTTAATTTCAAGTGTGAAGAGTGCGACACGAAGGCAACAGAGTGGTATGCTCTGGAGTATATCGAAACAGAGGTGAGAGAATGAAAAGAAAACTGATAGTTGAGGCAGAAGGAGAGAGCATAGAAGAGATAAAGTCAGAGATAGCGATGAAGTTGGAGAAGATTAAGGACAAGTTGGACAAGGGATTTTACACAGGAAAGGACTGGTCGCTTGAGTCAGAAGGGCAGGAGAGGGTAGAATGAAGTGGGCAGAACGAGAAATCCTTTTGGAACAGATAGACAACGCAAAGAAGTTCCTTGAAGAGGGGAAAACGGAGAAGGCAGAAAAACAATTGGAAGCGATGCTCAAGGAAGAGTATATCCCAAAGAAGAAAATTAGAGAATTGGTCAGTAAGTATGACGAAGAAGAAGCACCCAAAGAACCTCTTACTGAGTTAGGAGATTTAGTAACGGAACTTAAGATGATGTCGAAGGAAGAACCGGAGGGGGATAGTTGGACAGAGAAGGGTTAAACCCTCTTTTCCAATTTCAAAGGTTATGGGTAAATCTCATAGCCGAAATTGAAAAAAGAGGTGAGGGAATATGAGAATGAGGACAGCAAAAGAAAAAATTGAGAGAGACAAGAAGGTCTATAAGATTAGCGAAAGCCATAGTGGAGACCGAATTGTCTTTGCCGAAGATTTAGGAGACTTCTTTTTAGTCACAGAAATACTCAAAGACGCAAACGAAACCCATCAGATAAGATTAGATAAAGGTTCAGTAAGGAGTTTGTCTAAGTTAGAAGAAGAGATAGACAACAGGAGAGTGATTTAGATGGTTAAATACAGCGACAACCAAAAGGATAAGATGGTAGAGTGGGCAAAGAAAAGAATACCCAAAGACAAGGAGTTCGACCCCGCAAGTGTAGACTGGAAGCAAGAGATTTTTACCGATGAAGAGAGGATAGAGGAAGTATGGACAAAGTTCAAGAACTACATAAAGGATAGATACGACCTCTCCCTTGAGGAATACGAGGAAGATGAGTACCTACACTATATGAGGGAAGCGAGGAAGAACTACGAGAAGCAGATTTTAGGAAGTATGGAAGAAGCACCGAAGATAGATGTTCAGAGGGCTATGGAAGAAATAGCCAACTACACCAAGAAAGGAGAGGAATTTACCTACTCTACACTAATCTCACTAATCACAGGAACTTCAGTAATCAACTACGGACCAGCAGGGTGTGGCAAGAGCAGGAGTTCAAAGGATTTAGTAGATGAGTTGGATATACCCAAAACCATAGTCCAAGTAGGGTATATGACACCCAAGAGTTTTTACCAATTCATAGAGGCACACAAGGACTGTATAGTAGTGTTAGATGAGGCAGATATGCTCCTCGACAAGAAGAAGATAAATGAAATGATTAAAACACTACTATCCAACGGAGAACTGGCGTGGAAAACCGACAGGGAAAACTTGAAAACCGAGTTCGAAGGCAGTTTGATAGTCAATTGTAACCAAAAGAGTTTCAGTAGATGTGTCGAGGACAAACTGATAGTGAATAACAAGGGCTATTCTACTGACGATTACAAGGAGAAAATCGAACACGCAAGGAACTACAAGAAAGACGAGGAAATATGGGAAGCGATTAGGAAGAGGATAGTATTTACGAGGAACAACCCTATGGAGTTGAACGAGAAGGAGAAAGAAATGATTTACGAGTTCATCAAGGAGTTGAACTACATCGGTAGTTTCAGAGACAAGATGAGGATTTTTGATACCTTCAGAGGACTGAAAAACCTCTTTGGGACACTCACAGAATATAGTGTTTTTGAGAAGGGAAGAGAACTCGCAAGGAAGAGCATAGGTGGAGACATAGTAGATAAGATAGTTGCGAAGTACCCTATGGACGAGCCATTCAAGAGGAAGGAACTGAAGGAGAAGATAGCGTCAGCGAAGAGCATAAGTGAGAGACAGGCAAACAGGGAGATAAACAAGTTAGTCAAGAACGAGAAGGTACACAAGAAGAACAGGACAACTTTAGTTAAGAAAAGCGAGGTGGAAGTGTGAAGTGGGAATTAACCCCACCACCCCACCCCAAAGGGAGAAGTAGAGAATTGGGTGATGAGAAAGATGGAAGAAAGAGCAATTAGGGATATACTTACAGATGAGAATATCGAGAGGATAGAGAGAACCGATGGTTTATCCCTTGAGTTTGTGCTACACCTCTATCATAAGACAGGAAGAAACCCAAAGAAGTTAAACGAAGCCATACAAAGTTTCTTTGAGGACAACGAAGAGTTGTTAGAGTTGGTAGAAAGACAGATAGACAACCTTGAAGAACAGATAAAAATAACTAAGGAAGTGAGGAAAGGGTTATTACAGGACAAAGTGAAGGGTAAAATTTAGTGAAAAGACATCCAAGACGCTCACGACAGAACCGAGGAAATTTTTAATTTTTTATACTTTGAAGAAAATTATGAACCCTTTGGGGTGTGTGCTATGAGCAGTTACAGAAAGTTAGATGAACGGAGAAACATATCTCTCGGAGAGTATGCTACTGTCCAAGAGGAAGGAGACTGGGAGAAAGGCCTGAAGATGGCATTAGAGACAGTTATGGTGAGGAATAGTTTGGAGAAGGATTTAAAGCAAAGGGCAAGGGAAATCTACGAAGATGTAGTGGAAAACATCAAGAAGTTTAGTGGCTTCAGCCGACCTCCCATAGCGTGTGCTATTGTCTATAAGACCTTGAAGGAAGAGGGTAGAGAATGTAATATGGCAGAAGTGGGGAAAACAGGTAGTGCTTCAAGAACCTCTGTAAAAAAGGCATACAAAACCATCAAGAAACTTGAGGATTAAGATGTCGCACACAGCCGAAGAGGAACGAAAAGAAGGGCACAACGAAGGAAAGAAATCGATGGGAGAGGAATTTAAGGAGTTCTTGAAGGAAGAGGAAGGGAAAAACGAGGAAGAGTTGGAAGGGGAAAGACTATTCTTTAAGTTCAACGATGAGTGGAAGGAATTTATAAATCGAAATTGAAGGGGAAATCCCTTTTCTTTTTCTCCTTGACCATACGGATGTAGAACCCAAAGGAAAAGACGGCAAAAACAACCATAAGTAAAATTTGAACCATCGGCTCCTGTAAGATGGCAGTTCCAGGAACTATTTCTGAAGCCTGAGTTAGGTCGAAACTGTAAGCACCTCGATAGAGACTAAAGGCTGTACTAAAGAGGAACATCGAGCCTATTACCCCAAGGGTAGAAGCCAAAAAGAACCCTAAAAACATCAGCAGTAGGCCGATTCCAGCCTCAATTCCTATTCCAGCCATAGAAATTAGGTAAACTTCAGGGGCAGTAAAACTCTCCCCAGCAGGAAGTTTGCAGTTAGTTATGTGTGCCCCTTCTACTACACCAGTTGTTTGGTATGTTCCACCAGCAGAGAGGCAGGTGAACTGATGTCCGACCTCGTGTATAAGGGTACTCAAAGGTGTCAAGGAGTAGGCAAGGAACAACACGACTATAATTGTAAGTGATATTATTAGTTCTCCTATGTCCTCTCGGTCTAATTCTCCTTTCACATCGTCCACCCCTTGAATCCAAACAAGTGGACTATCTTCTCCAATAACCTATCTATAACTCCTATTGTCTTGTCGTTGAGGCATTCTCCGTTGTAGCAACCAAGTTTACAGGTATCCACAGTCCTCGTTTCGTAGTAAACGTTCTCGTAGCAGTCACCGTTGTTACACCCTCTTTCGTAACAGGTTCTATCCTGCTTTATCTTGTCTCCGTCACAGTATTTCGTTCCCCAGTCGTCACAGGAATTATCACCACAGTCCTCGTAAATATCACCCTTTCTATCAAGGCTGTCGTACCAGTAAGAATCTCCATCTGAACATTTTCTCGTTACCCTCGGTTCAAACACCACTCTATTTCCGTAGTATGCCCAACCCGTCCAAGTCCAAGCCCAACTTCCATCATCTCCTTCATCGTGGTCGAAACACACAAAAAAGGCCGACCTTACATCTCCTGTATCGCTTCGCAGTGTTACGGTGTGCTCTCCAGAACTAAAACTTCTATCATAGCCTGTACAACCACCACCACTTCCTACATCATTGTTTCCACAATCAATTTCTTCCTTCGCATCGCTCCATTCTGCACTTTGACTCAATCTGTAAAGATACAACCTATCCGCATCACACCTGACCCTAACCTTCGCATAGTACTTGTAAGGGTTGTCCGTACAATCTCCACCGTACATATCAGAAGACCATATCTCTGAGTAGGCACGGGCATCCCAGTCCGTGTCATACTCGTTGTCGCTGTGATGAACTAAATCCGTACAGTCAGCAGAAGCGACAACAGGGGTCAGTAAAAGTAAAGGCACGAAGAGTAGAAACTTCTTAGACACCGCCACCACCTCCAGCAGAACCCTGTTGTGTCTGGCTCATCATACTAAACATTTCCCATCTGAGGTCAGGGGAGAAATACAGAAATACAACTATCAGAATCAAAACTAATATGATTATCGCTATCAACATCCATTTCCTTTCCACATCTAACACCTATCTTCTTCATTTCGTCCCCTTGAAAATAATAATAAAAAGGGGGGAGTGGGTTTTTCCTAAATTGCTTCTTCGACCTTAACTACAAGGACACCTACCCAGTACATGAAGAAGGTACTCACTAACCTGCCTATCGAGGACATCAACACATCATCCAACCCCACTATTGTACCTTCAATCATTCCTCCGAACATCGGTACGAGGATGCCCATCAGGAATACTACTACGGCAAACGATATGGAGTAGGCAAAGTTGTCTGCCATGTCTAGCCTGTCTTTGTTGAGCAGGATAGCCAGTACTACGGCTAAAGCTCCGAACAATCCTATTGTTTCAATCATCTTTTTTCACCTCCTATGTTTGGAATTTCGTCTTTGAAGTACCAGATAGCACCACCTGCAGACACAACACTCAATGCAACCAGAACAAGACCGACTGCTTGGTAGTTAATGTCCATCCCTGGAGAAAACCTGTGAACCTTTATTCCTTCGTTCTCCGAATCCCAGTTATTACTCTTAGACCAATCGCAACTCCATCCTGAATGGGTTGTTGCTATGAGGGTAGCCTGCCCGTGTTCTTCCTGAATGCTTTCAACCTCGCTTTTCGACACCTCTACTTCAAAATCCTGTGCCTTCGCATTAGTGTAAGGACAACCGTCGTAAATACAGTTCATGGGTTCAACGGTTTCATCAACTCCGATTATGACTTGCCTTATACAACAGCCAGAACACTCGTCCTCTTCCCACTGGAACTCCACCGTTCCTGAAACTATGTAACTGTTCTCCGTTTCCTCAACGGTCTTGTCCACTACTCTGAAATGTTCCAGGTTGCGATGTATCTCTTCAACGTTGTCAGGATCGATTACTGAAAGGCTGTCGCCGATTATCGTCGTATCTTCTGCATCGTCTCCCACCGTTTCGTTAGTGGCCGAGGCGAGTGGCATACCCGCAAGTAGTAGTACTCCAACGACAATTGGAATCGCAAATTCCAATCGGGTTGCGTAGTTTTTTTGGCTATTTTTCATATTCTTTCTCACCTCACAACATAGTTTTTTTTTGGCTATTTTTCATATTCTTTCTCACCACACAACAACATAGGCAAACATGCCTATGACTATTAATACAGCACCACCGATTATATACATCCACGGAATATCAGGGTCTGGCGGTTTCTCTTCCGTAAACTCTGCTGTTACTGTTTTATCTCTGTCCATATCAACTGTAATCTGGCTATTCTGGGAAGTTTCATCACCATACCACCTGCTGAAGTACCAACCTTCATCGGGTGTTGCGGTAAGGGTTACTGTTTCTCCCTGCTGGTAGGTATGGGTTCCTGGGTAGGGGTCTGTAGTTCCCTGTCCGTTTGTTCTTATAGTCAAATCGTAGTATATTTTTTGTTCTTCTGGTTCCACCGTTCCCTGAACAGTTGTTGTGTCCTTGTTGAAGTCCGCCTGTGCAGTAACATCACAGGTAACTGTGGTGGTATCAGAAACACTACTGGCACTCACCGAAAGGTCAAACCTCTTCGTCTCATCCTTGGAAACAAACTGAGAGGACGAGTCATCGTAAAGTGGACTGGAACAATCAATCTTGGTCTCTATGCTTCCGCCTTGCCCATCGTTCCTCACATCAACAGGAACTGTATGTGTCCTCCCTTCAACCACCTCGAAGTCGCTGGCCTTGGTTATGGTGGGGTCCGCTTCGGGCATATCTACACCTACCCATGTATCCTCTGCCGACATAACCATCCTCCAGGTAGGGTACTCTATAACATCGGAATACAATCTGAGGCTACGGGAATCGACCTCCACATCATCAATCTCTGGCTCATCCTCCAGCTCACCCGAGGCATCACTAAATACATTGTTTGTCGCATCAGTACCCGAATTCACGTAATTGGCACAGTTTTCGGGGTTATCTTCACATTTACTCTCTATATCATCAGTACCATAATATGTATCGTAAACCTCATCAATCAATCTTTGTAAAGTCAAGTAATATACTTGGTCATCAGTTCTGACCACTCCAAAATCACCCAAATCTACACCAATCAATTCATTCTTAAGACTTCCTGTATACTTAATCACGGCTTTCTCGTCCCCATAAAGGTCCAGTACAGCCTGTTTATCGTCCTTCGAGATTGTAGCCCTATCAGTACAGTCACCACCTACACAGTTCTTAACATCCATTTCAAACTGTGATGTAGTCGAGTAGTCCAAGTCCATCTCGTCTCCCGCATCCCAAAATCTAGCACAATGCACTCTTCTCTCTTCAAAGAAATCGTCGTAATATTCTACCCTGAAATTAAGATAGTCAAGCTCACTATAATCTTGGAAATTATCACACCATAAGTGCTGGTCACTGCAGTCCCACCCAAATGTGGTTTCGTCACAGGTATATGTCTCATGGTCTATTTCGGGAATGGTCATAGAAGAACTACCCACGCCTCTCTCGAACCACTGTTCAAGGTTATAAGTACCTATAGAGAAATCTTTCTCCGCTTTCTTATCACCGTCCTCCACATCGTCCGAATCAACCTCTATGTCTCCTCCGACCAAGGACTCTGCACAGTCACCGCTCATACCATGAATAACCCATGCTTCCTCCCCAAGTTCCGAATGGTAGTCATCAAGGGTAACGCTGTCGGCACTCAATATACAGGACTGTGCGGTCATAGACATCTTCATAGCCGAGAAATCATAAACACCAGCAACGTGGAGACTGAAAAGTATAGTTACAACTAATATGATTAAGGCTACGGCTATATTGTACGTCTTCTTCATTGTTTCACGCTCCATTTAGTTTCTTTCCAACGGAAATGGCTTGACCGAGTGCGTAACCACCAGCTATGAAAACTAACTCTGGCATCAGATAACCTGCCAGTATCACTAGTAAAAGTATTACTTCGGTAAGGAAATCAGACAGGTCTAGGCCTTTCCTGTTACTGTAAACCTTCCATGCTAACATCCCACCTACAATCAACGCTGGGATTATCAGTAGTTCTGGAAGTAACGCAACAAAGATTAGCATTACTGCCGTAATCAGCCATGTTCCGCTTTCAAGAGTTACTTTTTCCTCAAATTTCATTCGTCTTCACCTCTCGGTACGGTAAATACATGTACTTCATCGTCCACCTTCGTGTCTTCTTCATTATATAAGTCCAGCCTTACCTCACAGTTTCCACCTTCAGGCAAGTTTCTTATAACCTGTATCTCCTCTTTATGGCTCAAATACGGTACTTCCGTACCAAAACCACCATCGTCCACCCTTTCACCACCACAAAGCACCTCGTACTCAATTTCGGCATTATAAGAAGGCCAGATACTCATAGGTTGTATATTCAATACTGATTTAGTCTGAAAGTTAGACACAGAAACTTCGCTAAATGCTACACCGCCGTATCCATTCCAAAGAGTTACCGAAAGGTCTGCGGAGTAGTCAGCACCTGGCCTTAAACCGTAGGCAACTGGTACTACAACTGGTATTATAAACAGTAAGGCTAGAAGTAGTCCAAGTCCAGCCACGTCTTTCTTCCACTGCGGGTCTTTCTGAAACGAATTTATAACACCTATAGCAACTATACCAAGACCTAGCACAGAAACAAAGAGCATAAGCCAATTATTGAGTACAAATTGAAGAAAACCCTTCAATTCACTTATCACAAAAATACTGGTTATGCCTACTCCTGCGATTCCGAGAATTGCGACTATTGTAGTTGCGGCTACTCCTTTCGTTCTTCCTAACATGTCTTATCTATATTTTTTCTTTCCTATTTTTCAGTCTGATGAAATCCCCAAAGAAAAAAGATATAAAGGGGAGGGATTTAGCCTCCTTAAGCCGAAACAGCTCCGTACTGTACGTCAAAGTCGAACTCGCCAATGTCTTCCTCTGTCTCTCCTGTTACTTCTACACTGTAGAAGTCTTGGTCATCATCTGCTTCGAGGTTACCGGGGTTGATAGCTTCAACTTCGACAACTATGACGTACTCATCATAGGTCTCCGTGCTGAGCTCGTCGATGTGGATTAGGAACTCGTCATCGTCCACTTCTGCTGCAACATACATTGCATTGTCTATGTCCCTATCTTCGTCGTTCGGTAGTACCCAAGCATCAACGAACTGAACATCGTCTGTGTCAAGGGCTTCATCGAGCTCACCTTCAATCTCTACATCAGCGAGGAAGGTGTTCCAGCCATCGACTTCAACACCGACACCTAGGTCGTGAGTAGAGCCGGACGGAACGGTTTCAAACTCATCGTAAGTGGTTGTAGCAACTACACCAAGCGACTCTTCGTCCTCTGTGATGTCTGTTTCGTTCACATCGAGTCGATTACCAGAAGGCTCTACTTCAACGATTGCTTCCCACTCTGCTCCGGGCTCTGCCGCTGGTTCTGGTTCTTGTCTCTCCATCGACATAACTGCGAATCCACCGAAGACAACAACTAACGCAACCAACCCGAGAACACCGAGGGCCATCGCCTGTCCCTTCTTCTTCATAATTTCACCTCCGTTTGAACAAATATTTTAGTTTTTTTAATCATTTATTACACTCCTACTCTTTCATAAGGGACCCTTTTATAAAAAACAAGGCGTCACACCCCATGAAACAATCAGTGAAACAATCACATTTCAACATAAACATCCTTGAAATCCCCTGCTTTCATGACCTTAAATAATATAAGAGAGATAAAAGCGGTTATTGGTATCAGAGAGGGATAGATAACCGTAACATCGCCGTAGTAGAACCAGGACAGAACCGTTACAGTTACTGAAACCAACGCAACAACTATATCCTTTGAATACTTTTCCCACCTGTACCTTGTCTTTACCTTACCGTCCTTTATGTAATGCTTCTTTCTGGAGGAAGGATTAGACTTCCTCTTCACTTCAAGTATATCGTTCTCCCTGAAACATTTGAGATGTCTCTTTATAGCACGTCTTTTCACATCTAACCTCCTTTCTAGTTCCTTGGGCCAGAGTCCAGGGTCTTTGTTAAGTTGAAGGAGGATGTTCCGTTTCGTTTCCTGTTCTACCCTTTCCATCTAAACACCTAGAGCACTGGCTATAGGTTGGATTATAGAGTCGAGAACAGAGGCCAATTCAGGCACTGGATACTCCAACTGAAGTGCTATCAACCTCGCTGTCAAACCCAGTGCAAGTCCGTAAAGGGCTATCTTTATCTTTTCCAGTTTGCTGGCCATGAAAAGAAGGAGAATACCACCGCCTATTGTCCATACAAGGCTCTGCATCATAAACCTGTATGTAACTTCAGCTTTCCCGAGGATATAATTAATCAGTTCTACGAAGTCGCCCTGAAAAAAGCCGTATAAAGCCTCTATCGCTGTAAAACCAAGCAAAAATGCGAGAAAGAAGATTATAACTGTTATCAAGCTCGGTACTGGTATTATCTTTGACTTAGTTGTTTTTGACATATTATCCCGTTAAAGTTTCTAACGCCTCTGCTATCGAACTCCTGATTTTTGTTAGGTCCATACCAGCGTTTTGTACAAGGAAGGCCAGCAAAATCATCGTCCCCACTGTAGGTAATACTGCCATAAACATTATAAAGATGTCCTCCTTCCAAGTCTCGATGTCCAAGCGGTTGTGGTAGAACCTGTAGACCCCTTCAAAGGACAAAAAGTATGTGAGGAGAATTGTTAGGACGAAGGGTATGCTAAAGGTGTACATCACCACTATGTCCCATACGGCTTTTTCTGAATGGAGGAGGAAAGACGTGAAAAAAGAAAGAAACATAACCATCACAAGGTCCTGTTTTATTGAAATCTTCTTTTTCCTGATATATGAGTAGGCAGCACCTATTGGAAAGGCTAAAAGTACTGAAACACTGAAGGTGTCGGTCATAAACCTCCCGAACTCTGCTGTTATTAACCCTAACTGTGGGAATATGAAGGCGGTAATTAGGACTATCGTAAAGCTCGCCCCAGGTATATTCAGGACGTGCATAGGGTCGAACTTCGTTACGGTATCTATCTGTTCTTCCATTGTATCATTATTATGTTTTTTTATATTTAATTTTATTCCTCCACAATCCTCACGAAGTCGAAGTGGCCTCTGGATATGAGGAACATAACCGTCGAGGATATGCCCATCAAGGCTATGCAGACTATTATGAACTGATTGAGTTCCAAGGGCATTCCAGAGTGGATTAGGTAGTTCCATGTTGCATGTGCTGCCACAGAACCGCTTAGGAGTACTCCCTCCCACTCCATAGGTTTATCAGGTGTAAGTATATTTGTGTAGTCGGGTATGAAGTAAGTCAACCAAAATACCATACCAAACACTACTGCCATCAAAAGTGACATTATCTCACCGTTATAGGCAAAGAAGTGCATCAGACCGAATATCATGTTAGCTCCTATGAAGGCGAAGAGGGATGCTATATCCATTTTTAATCCTTTACTACTTAGCCAGTTAGTTAGATTCTTGAAGTGGAAAAGTTTCTGCAGTTCCTCTGTGAATCCTACCCAAGCCTGTAATATTAATATAGGTACTCCTCCCGTCATAGCGAACATCACACCTTCTTTAGCCGATGAAAGGGGAACGTAAAGTGGCCTGGCCATGCTGTACACCATATCTCCTGTTACCTGTAGGCCGAAAATTGTGAAACCGCCTGAAAACATCTGCATGGCCCTGTAACTAATCAAACCGAAGAGTAGGCCACCGAAGCCTATACCGAATACAATCATAAAGAAGTTGAAACCTGGATAGGGGGCCTCGAACCCAGCCAACTTTGAAAGATTTTGATAGTCTACTGCCTGTGCAAAGATTATCACGAGAAGCATAATCCATACCATATAGAGGATTATCGGATGGAAACTTGCTTCTGTGAAGAAGTTGTACGCCAAGAGAGATGTTATAGCACCTGCCTGAATGATGGTTGCCCAAGGTGATGTAGCCATCTCCTTGAAGGGTTTTGACATTCATTTATCACCGTCGTAAAGTCTATATCTTATTATATGTATCGGGATGTATATGACGCTGACCATACCAAGTGCGAAGAAGAACCAGCCGTATATTATCCCGAAGTCTGCCCTCACGAACTTATCTGGAACTTCTAGCACTATAGCTACCTCTTTCTCCTCATTTACCCCCACCTTTCCAAGGTCTATCATGGGGTTGAACTCGTCTTCCGAACATTTTATCTCGTATTCAACTCCGCTGTAGAACCCGTAAGCCTCCTTTACTTCCGAGCACTCTCTATCTTCGAGTTTCAGGTAGAGGGGGTCAAGTGGCCTTCCAGCATTGCTCTGTACTTTCTTGTATAGCAGTGGGTTTCCTTCCTCCGTTTGGTGTTCTTCGCTTTCTATAACCTCTGCTGTCGGTCTATCAAATTGTAGTCTAAAGGTCAGTTCCTCAAGGGCTTCCATCTCGTCTATCTTAAGGAGGTACTCTTCTTCTACAAGTTCCTTTTCATCGTACAAATCTCCGTTATGATATACCTTGAAGTTTTCTCCATAGTCTATCTGTATCCTCTTCTCAACATCTTTCGTTTTGTCTGGCAAGTGGCTTAATACATTTATCTCCCTTTCGTAGGTAGACAACTCACCAACTATGTGCTTCTCTGGGGGGAATCTTTCCTCCGTAACTGTTATGGGGCTGGTCTGGTACTCAAGGTAAGCTGTTTTATTGCTTTCGGAAGGTAATCTTTCTTCGTATTGTACATAAGCACCTTGGTCATCGTACCTGATTTCTTTGAACTCTCCATCCAAGTATGAATCGAATGCCCCGAGGGGAACTCTTAACCTTTTGCTGTATGGGACGTAGAAGTCGTTTCTGTTCCAGAACTTGTATCCCACTCTCCACTCTATGTTCTTGCCCTCTCTCACAGGCTTATTTGTTATCACTGGCTCCTCGAAAGTCAGTATGGGTCTGCCCCTGTAAGCTCTTACCTCCCACAACCTTTCTTCCTCCCCGTTGTCCCAGCTTCCGAATGAAGAATCTACCCAAGCCACTTCGTCGACAAAAGTATCATCGTCTTCATCTCTTTCAACGAAGTTCATCTCATCCGTGACCTCTGTACCGTTCTCGTACAGCTCGAAAAATATTATGTCGCTTCTTATATCTTCACCTTCGTATTCTTTTGGTATGGAAGTTTCGTAGTATATGTTCTGGAGTGGTGTTTCGTTGAGAGTAGTGTTTATCTCCCTAATCCAGTAGTTCCTGTCCTCTATGGCTTCAAGACTTTGGTTTTCATCAACCTCCATTTTTCCCGTGTCCAAATAGATGGGCCAAGTTACAGCATCTTCTCCTTCCCTCCAAGAAGCTATCCTCTGCATCTCCCACTCAAGCTCTCCATCTGTAAGATTTGAATAGGTCTTGTTGAGGTCGGTCTCCTCCATGTCATAGGAAGCTGTGTCTTTGGGCATACTTATGTTTGCTTTTACATTCTTGTAGGTATTCTGTGTTGAGGGGTTGTAGGTCGTTACCTTCTCCCTGTACCAAGGGATAGTTTCGTTGTAGTGTGCATCTGGGTCGTCTGGATGGTAGTCATCATAGACATCGTATGGGTCCTGTACCATATCTTCAAGGGGGAAGAATGTTATTCCAAGGGCTGGTTCCTGGTATTTAACCAACAACTTCTCTACTGTAGCATCAAGGTCTATTGTGTTGTCGTTCACTGTTACTTCCGTCTTATTTATTTCAACTGTGTCTGATGTTTCATTGTAGAAGTAAAGTGTATCTGTATCAGTTGAATTGTTTATGGTCACATTGTATATGAACTCAAGGCTGGAAGGAAATGTAAAGGTTTTATCTATATTTTCCTCGGAACTATACGTCTTGGTGAAAAGGAAGTTAGGATTCTCGTGTAGCTCCAGCTCGTCCTGTATCTGTTGTGTTGAAGTAGACTCGACGGATGTGAAGATGTTCAGGATTGAAGATAACTTTCGGGTTGCTGTAACAGTTCTGTCGGAAGCGGTGTCCAATGTTGATATAATCTGGACATCTCTGAAGGTGGAAGCTGTTCTCGTAATAATAGAGTTGACATTCAAACCTTCGGCACTTTCCCTTACTCTAGTTTTGAACGAATCTATCGAGGAAGATATACTGGTGGGGGTTCCAACACTTCTATTTACTGTCTTGGTGACATAGAATGTGTTCAGATTGTATGACATCGTGTCGTTTAGATTTCCTGAGGTGTCGTTGGCGGTCTGGTACCAAGCTATTGTTTCTCCTCCGTGGCCTGTGGTGTCTATTGTTGTGTTGT